>JADGFH010000008.1 GCA_016743925.1 Labilibaculum sp. | reverse complement strand
TTTCTATTTGATAACATATAAATACAATAAAGGAATGATCGAATCAAAATTGACGAACAAACATCAATCCCATCCTACTGGTTGTCTCGATCATTTCTCCCACTATTAGATTTTTAATTCACCAATCGCTTTTAAGAAGCTTACTTCTCTCAACTTATAATTGATTTTAGAATCAATTAATTCGCTATGTGCGCGTTGCCAAAAAGCCTGAGCATCTAGCAATTCTGTAGTATTGGCTAATCCCTCAGAATAAGAATTCTTTGTTAACGCAACGTTTTCATTTGCTTGTTCCATCGCAATCTTAGCTAATTCGATTTGTTGAAATGCTTCTTGTAAGGAAAAGTATGATTGTTGAACTTGTAATGAAACCAAATCTCTTGTCCGATCCATTTCTAGTACCTTTTGCTTACTTCGATAGCGAGCAGAAGCAACTTTGTGCTTACGTTCTTGCCAATGAAAAATTGGAACAGATAATTTTGCTTGCACTGCTAATATCTTCGATGAACCAATTAGCTCTTCAATTTTACTTGTGTAAGAATAAGAGGCTCCAACTCCCAATTGAGGCAAGTAATCCGCTTGCGTATTCTTTACCTGTTTTTGAGATATTTCAACCTGTTTACCTAACATTAGCAACTCAGGTCGTTGTTGCAAAGCTTTTTGCATAAAATCTGCATCAATGGCTGATTGACTCACTTCAATAACTGTATCTGTTGCGAGGATCTCTACAGATAAATCTTTTCCAATTACTTGGCACAAAGACATCTTTGAAAGAACTTTTAAATTCTCTACTCGAAATAAATTTAACTTTGCCTGATTTAATTGAACTTGAGCTTTTAGCAACTCATTTTTTGTTGTAATCTCTAAATCGAAAGCATTCTGAAGATCTTGAACCAATGCCGATAACATCTTCACATATCTCGCCGTTAAATTCTTCTTTTCATTTATAGAAACCAAATTCCAATATGCCTGATCGGTCTCTAGTAAAACATCAGAAGCTTGTAATTGTCTATTGAAAACAGAAATTTCTGATCCAATTTTTGACATTTCATAAGAACTCCTAATTTTCCCTCCCATATAAATTGGTTGTGCTAGCGTTAAATTTGCCGAGTAATAATCGATATTTCCCATTTCGAGGTTAAAGCCAGGAAAGTAGACGTCACTAACACCACTATAATTTCCTTGTTGCGCTTCTGCTAAACTATTCGCAGTAGGTAAAAAAGAACCAGGTAAACTTAAATCAGTAATATCATGATAATAATTATAAGACCCGCTAGCCGATAGGTTCGGAAAGAAATGTGTATAGGCAAATCGCATTGTCGATTTACTCTCAGAAATCATTTCATCTGCAATCTTAATTTTCTGATTGTATTCCAATGCCAAGGCGCGACTTTCGCGAAGTGACAATTTTTCTTGAGCTTTTCCCTGAACAACAATCAGGGAAAAGATCAAAAGAAAGTATATTTTATTCTTCATTTTTACTTGCTTATAAATCCATAACATTTTTAGTAGACAATCTGTAAAATATAGCGTACAGAACCGGAACTACAATTAATGTTATTATGGAGCCAATTAGTAATCCAAACATGATTGCAACGGCCATTCCGCCAAATAATTCATCACTTATTAAAGGAATCATTCCTAAGATTGTGGTAAATGATGCCATAAGAACTGGACGCATTCTTGAAACTGCTGAATCAATTATCGCTACCAGTATAGCTTTACCTTCCTTTATTTCTACATTAATTTGATCGAGAAGAACAACCGCATTTTTTATCATCATTCCCATTAAACCAAGTGTACCAAGTACTGGCATAAATCCAAATGGCTTTCCAGTAATTAGTAAGCCATAACTTATCCCAATAAATGCAAGAGGTAAAATTGACAAAATGATAAGTGGTTGTCGAAAATTATTGAACAACATCATGATAATAATAATCATCAGTAGAAATGCTAAAGGCAAGAATTTATTAATGTTGTTATTCGCATCGACACTATCCTTATGCTCTCCTAGCCATTCAAAATCATAACCTTCAGGTAATGAAATTGCTTCAATTTTTTCTTGAAGATTTTTAAAAGTATCTGGAGCATTATAACCAGCTGCTGGATCACATTGTGCTTTAATCGCTCTTCTGCGATCGTAACGAATGATCATTGGATCCTCAAAATCAATATTTATATCTGAAACAACCTGACGTAAAGGAATACTATGTGCAACTTGACCCCAAACAGGAGTATTTTCCAACGCTTCAATGTAATTGTCTTTATTGACTTTTGTCTTCAAAACAATTGGTAACATGTCATCAGCCTGATGAAATAATCCTATTAGCAAACCATCGGTAGCACAAGCCAAAGCATTTGAAACATCAGATCGTGAAATATTAGTTAATCGAGATTGAGCTTGTGAAAAATTCGGATTCCAAATCTTCACCTTATTTTTCCAATTATTCGTTACTTTAATTGCACTTGACTCGGCAAGCATAATTTTCTCAGCTTTCTCCGATAGATCTCGCAATACTTCTGGATCTGGACCAGAAAACTTTGCTTCAACCATATACTCAGCAAAAATTGGCGAATAATATTTCACTCTACTTCGTGCCGAAGCGTAATTTTCGTTTAGATAATGCTGCAACTCTTTTCCAAATTTTTTAGTTGTCTCATAATCCTTTGTATCAATTATCAACTCGCCATAGTTGGTCTTGTTTATTGTAAAAGGTCTTACCAAAGTATAACGAGCTGGTGTGGCTCCAATACTAGTTGTAACATTTAGAACATCTTCCTGTCCTAACAAATAGCTTTCGATATCGCTTAAATCCTTTTCTACATTCTCTATATCAGAACCTGTTGGCAAATAATACTCAACAATGAACTGATTGTATTCGAGGTTTGGCATAAATAGCTGCTTCACATTTTTAAATGCAAAAACAGAGGATACAAAAACCAAAACTGTAAGTACAATAATTAGTGTTTTATGACGTAAGGAGAATTTTACGAAATGACGAAATTTCTGATAAAATTTACTTTCATAAGGATCTGAATTATCATTCTCACTTTTATTGTATTTTTTACCTCGTAAAAATAGATCACAAAAATAAGGTGTCTGCGCTAAAGCTAACAACCAACTGATAAATAATGAAATAGCAATAACCTGAAACAGACTAGCACAAAATTCACCAGTATTATCTGGGGATAAATAAATTGGTAAAAAAGCTAATATCGCAACTAAAGTAGCTCCCAAAAGTGGCATTGCTGTTTGCTTCGAAGTTTTAGTTAAAGCCTCATCTCGCCGAATGCCTTTCTTCAAATCAACCAAGATTCCATCAGCAATAACAATGGCATTGTCCACGAGCATTCCCATTGCGATAATTATGGCAGCAAGACTAACTCTCTGCAATGCAATATCAAAACTAAGCATTACAATAAAGGTTGCTAATATTGTAAATACCAAACCACTCCCAATCAGCAAACCTGCTCTAAAGCCCATGGCTAAAAGCAATACAACAACAACAATTAAAACCGATTCAATTAAATTAATCATGAATTGGTTAATGGCAACATTTACTCTTTCGGGTTGATAAAAAACTTTGTTAATGTTTATTCCTACCGGAATATTAGACTTTAAAGCATCAATTTTGTCTTGAACAGCCTCTCCTAACTCAATTACATTCCCACCTTTTTCCATAGCAATAGCTAAACCTATTGCCGGAATTTGATTGTATTTCATCTTGTTAGTATAAGGAGTCATATAATCCTTCTTTATACTAGCAATGTCTTTTAGATATACTGAAGTTTCACCTCTCCCCGATACCAAAATATTTTTTAGGTCAGCCAGTTCATGAAAACTTCCTTCGGATGCAATACGAACTCTATTACTACCTACTTTAAAGGTTCCCGGATCTACAATCTTATTTTGACTGTTCAAAATTTCGATGACCTTGTAAGGATGAATACCTAAAAAAGCCATTTTTTCTTGTGACAATTCAATATTCACACAAGCTCTTTGCTCTCCATATAAATTGATTCTCTTTACTCCATCAACAAGTAAAAGCTCTCTCTTCATGTAACGAGCATAATCCTGAATCTCGTCGCTATCAAAACCATCTCCGCTTAATGCAAGAAAAATACCATACACATCGCCAAAATCATCCACAACCATCGGATGTGAAGCTCCCTGAGGTAAATAAACACTTACATCGTTTACTTTACGACGTAAAACATCCCAAACTTGTTGTAACTCCTTTGTTACAACCGAAGGTTTAATGTTAACCGTAATCTCTGAATATCCTGCTAGCGATCTTGATTCTATAAAATCAATATTATCCATAGCCTGAATAGCAGTTTCTAGAATATCGGTTACCCTCAATTCAACCTCATGAGGTGATGCTCCAGGATATCTGGTCATAACCACGGCTTGCTTTACGCTAATTTCGGCATCTTCAAGCTTCGACATTTTTGAAAATGCAACAGCCCCTCCAAAGACAATTGCTATTAAAACAAATAGCAATACTTTCCGCTGATTTAATACAGCTTCCGTAAATTTCATAATTGCCCTCCTATGTTCGAATTCGCTTTCTTGCTTAACATCTTCACCTTTTGTCCTTCTATTAAACTATGAACTCCCGCAGAAACTATTAAATCCCCTATTTCAATTCCACTTTCAATATTAATCATGCCATTAGAATCAAAATTCTTTAAACTAATCGTTTTACCTTTCACACACTTGTTTGCTTCATCGTAAATCCACACATAAGACTTTCCTTTTTTATTAAAAACAGATTCTACAGGAACTTTACACATTGAATTCTTCGTTGTTGCAAGTTTTGTTTTGACACTTGCTACCATACCAGGCACCACTTGAAATCCTTGACGATCAACTTTCAATCTCATTCGAAAGAAATTATCTCCATTCGGTTTTTGCTCAATTTCAATTAGTTTTAATTCAAAATCAACACCAGGAAAACTTTCAAATTTTCCAGTAAATCCAACGAATGTTTTATTCTGTAAAAAATCATTCTCACTTAAAGAAACAGCAATTTCTAGATTGTTTAAATCGAGTAGTGATACAATAGGTTGTCCTGCACCAACCTTTTCATAATTTTCGGCATACATTGCTTGTATGTAACCCGAAAATGGCGCATATATTTTAGTATCATTTAGTGCATTTTCAGCAGCTTCTTTTTGCGCTTTAGCCAATTTAAAGCCTGCTTGAACTTGATCATAAACGCTTTTAGAAGTACTCTTCTTCTCGAACAAGGCAGTGTATCTTTCAGCTTGCAATTTTGCATTATCGAACTGGGCATTTGCTGCTTCCAACTGCACTAAGTAATCACGCTCATTTATTGCAGCAATCAACTCTCCCTTTTTTACAAACTTTCCTTGATCTACATTTAAATTCACCAAAGGACCTGCTATTTGGAATGCGATTTTCACCTCTCTTGATTCTTTCACTAGGCCTGTAAAAACTTTCACAGACGAATTAAGTTCGCTATTTCCAACCTTAAAAATTTTGACTGGTTGAACAATTGCCACCTGCTCCTTCGGACTGCTCTTACATCCAAATAAACTCGCGGTAACCAATACCGCTAGAATCAACATTCTCGATTTTTCTATTTTTTTCATTGTGATCTTTTTTGAACTCTTTTGGTTCATTTAGTTCATTTTACTTCAAAAAAATAAGTGAAGCATCTCTACCTCATCATACTATATTAGCCTAAATTCAACAGATAAGTCCGTTTCCAATCGGTATTGGAATAACCTACAAAGGTATTCCAATACCTCTAAAAACAGATATAAATGCTGCACGCATTCGTCTAATTATTTCTTCATTAGAATATTCACTTCTAACGTAAAACTCATTTAAAGCTTCTAAGGCTTCCAAAATACAATCAACATCAATATCCGTTCTTATTAGTTTCTGATCTTGCCATGCCTTAAATCGATGTTGCATATTTACAATCAATTCATTGTAGTTATCCTCAACATCCTTTTCAATTAATGGATATTCCTTATATATCTGATTAATCAAAATCTTCTGACTTTCAATCGCGTAATCAAAATATTTATTCAAAAATTGCTTTGTGGCAATTACAGGATCATCATGCTTCATCATAGGATCCAAAACGGCAACAATATTAACCCTGAATATTTCAACAGCAATCTCTTTAACCAAATCCTCCTTTGAACCAATTATTTTATACAAAGTTGCCTTTGCTAGGCCACATTCTTTTGCCAACTCAACCATATTCAAACCACGCAATCCAAACTTCAAGATCATTTCCATAGCTACTTTCGTAACCCTCTCTTGTATTTCTATCTTATCTGATTTTGCCATAATTGAACTCAATTAGTATTCTCCGTACAAAAGTAATGAATATTCTTTAATTAAATAACACTTTTATAAACTTCAGCTAATTGGTATTATTTTGTTAATATATAGTTCATTTTTTTTGAACTTGTAAATATCCTCACTCCAAAAACAAGTTTTCATTTATAAACAAAAAAATTGAAAGCATAGATAAACAATGCCCTTTATTATATGCAATTAATATTCCCATACAACACTAAATTTCTGCACATAACATCTAAATAATACGTAACTTTACATTGAAATCTACACCCATTATTCTGCTTTATGAAAAAACTTTTACTAATTCCCATTATTCTATTTTGTGTCTCTGTTCAAGCCCAAGAAAGTGTAATGAAATATTTTCAATCTCAAACATCCTTAATTACTGAAGAAAATTTTGAAAATAACTCCCTAGGATGGAATACATCCAATAAACTGGGTAAACATTGTTCGGTCGGTGCAAGTTTTTTAAATCTTATCACTGATCATAGAAATACAGTTTCAACATCTCATAATTTTGATTTTGCAACAGCAAATGACTTTATAATTGAAACAAGTATAGAGTTGAAAAAAATAACACCAGATTGTGAATTTGGATTTATACTAGGTTCAAACACACAATACAAAATAGCCTATAAAGATTTTTCCGGTAACCTCATAACTACCATTCCAGGAGATAAACCTCGAAAAACAAATTTAAAAACAAACTATAAAAAGTCCATAAAGCTAAGCTTTATTAAACACGGCAAAATACTTCAATTATTTATAAATAATAATTTTGAACTTAATATCCCATTTCACCAAGATGTTAAACCCCAAATTAGTTATTTTATAAGTAAAGCTGGGGCAATTAAAGTTAACTACTTAAGAATCTACAGTGATGTTAATCAATATTTGACATCACACAATTTAAACAAGGTTGACTCAAAAAATCTAAAAACAAATGTTTTTGATACATTCGATTCCAATAATACAGATTGGGAGCTAATAAAGTATCCTCAATTTAGCACTACAATCCAATCAGGGAAATATGTTTTGATATCATCTAATAGCATCGAAAAAACCATTCTTCAATCCGTAAAAATTGATAAAAATGATGATTTTTCTATCGAAGCATGTATTACTCGAAAAAGTGCTGATCCTTTTGGAAGATATGGAATCATTTGGAATGTCTTTAATGATAAAATATACCAAGGTCTCCAGATAATTAACAATAAGGTTTACTATATAGACCAATCTCAATCGTCAGAAAAAAAGGATTATCTAACTACTTTAATTCCTAAATTGGAAACTAAATTTCAGATCATTAAGTCAGAGAATGAACTTTCTTTCTTTATAAATGATTATTATTTAAAATCAATTGCATTTGAAGGATTAACAGCACAACAACTAGGATTTTATACCAAGCAAATCGGTGGGCTTGCCATTGATTATATTAAGGTTTATTCTGGCTCCTTCACTGAGTTAAATGTAAATGAGATTAAATCAGCCAAAGAACCTGCTAAAAAAGCTATTAAAAAAATAAAAGAACCTTCAAAAGCAGTTCTATTTACATCATCCGATCAGATAAATATACCGAGAGAGATTAAAAATACAGATACTGATCAAATTGCAAAAGATGGATTTGCCTACTCTTTGCCTCCCATTTTATTAATTGATAGCCTTTCGTTTTCAAAGTCATCAATTAATGCAGGTGAAAGTGCGTCATTATTAATACGAATTAAGAATATTGGCCCTGGAGATGCTAAGGATGTCTATTTAGATATAAAATCGAACATGACCTCACTCAATTTCCCTAATCAACTCACTTTCCCTCTTATTAAAGCAAATGGAGGTCAAGAATCAATTGAGGTTAAAATTGATGGAGGAATAAATCTACCAACGTCATTTGCTCTACTAAAAATTAATGTAATAGAACCTAATTTCAAGGTCAAAATTCAAGGAAAACAGATCAAGTTCCAAACCAAAGAATTTCAAAAGCCAGAAATGATTCTGGCAAAATTTGCCGTTTTAGAAAAGCAATCAGCAAATCCAAATAATGAAATAAACTTAAATGAAATTATTGATGTAAAAATTGCAATACAAAATATTGGGAGAGGATCGGCAAAAGATGTAAAACTAAAAGTAGCTAATAATCAAAAGGGAGTAATGCTTTTGGGTGTTGTTGAAGATTCAGTTTTAGTGCGAAAAGAGCCAATTATTGGTTGTATAGAAGGTGGACAATTCAAAACTATCACCTATCGGTACTTTGTTAATAGTGAATTTTCAGGAAATCAATTAAACTTCACAATTAATTCTACTGAAAAATGCGGTCGTTACGGTTTTATCGACGAAAAAAATGTGCAAATAAATTCTAAACTTCAAGAAGAAGGCTACATTAGAAACTTTACCCTTGGTTCAACGCAAAACATTAACGAAAAAGGAATCATAATTGAAGATATTTTTGATTTTGCTGTAGATGTTGACACAAACATTCCCATTACTGAAAATAAAAATATTCACAGATACGCAATTGTTATAGGTAATGAAGATTACAGATCGAAACAAGAGGGTTTAAAATTTGAACAGAATGTTGAATTTGCAGTGAATGATGCTAGAGTATTTGCAAGTTACTGTGAAAAAATTCTTGGCATTCCACAACGTCAAATAAAACTTTTGAAAAACTCAACTGCTGCAGAAATGAAACAAGCCATTGCTTGGATTCAAAATCTAGCTGCAATAGAAAATGGAAATGCTGAAATCTTTTTCTATTATTCTGGTCATGGTCTTCCGCATGAGTCAACAAAAGAAACTTATTTAATTCCTGTTGACGTTTCAGGAACAAATCTTGAGTATGCCATAAAATTGCAAGACTTATACAACCAACTAAGTAATAACCCAAGCAAAAATATTACCGTATTTCTCGATGCTTGTTTTAGTGGCGGTGGCAGAAATCAAGGCTTACTGGCCATGAAGGGTGTTAAAGTGAAACCTAAGGCTGAATTTCTTCTAAACAATATGGTTGTGTTTTCGTCTAGTACTGGTGATGAAAGCTCATCTGTTTATCGAGAAAAACAACATGGTTACTTCACCTATTATCTTCTAAAAAAGTTAAAGGACACACATGGTAATGTGAATTATTTGGATTTGGGGCAATACATAATTAGTAATGTAAGAAAAGAAACAGGTCTAAAAGGGCTTATCCAAACTCCACAAATTAAAGTAAGCCACCAATTGGAAGAAATTTGGAAAGATTATTATTTTTTGCCCCAAAATCAATCTACACTATAAAAAATTATTGAATGGATACTTACAAAATACTACCATTTCTCATTTTGATATTTTTGGTGCATTCTGGTATAAGTCAAGAAAATGTAAAAGTTCGAGCTATTGGAAAAGTAATCTCGAATGAGATGTCTCCCAAGCAGGCTAGATTCGAAGCTTTAAAAGAAGCTAAATACAATGCTCTTCGTAATGCTGGAGTAGCTGAAAATATAAAACGATCTAGTGTTCTATTACAAAGCGATGATGGTAAGCATTTTAATGATCTTTTCAATGATCTAGTTTCTGTGAGTAGCAATGGAGAAGCAATCGTTGATTCTATTCTTTGGGAAAAGAGAAAATTCAACGAATTTGGTAATATGGAACTCAGCTTAGAAATTGAGGCAACCGTCTTTAAAACTAAATCAAATTTTGATCCAAATTTCTACTTCAAGGTTAATGGACTAAAAAATAGGTACAACACTACAGACAAACTTAATTTTTCTTTCATTCCAACGGACAATGGCTACTTAACTATTTTTAATGTAACTGATGAGAGCGCAACCATTATTTATCCTTATATAGATATTATTAATGGTATATCTGATAAAAAGAATTTCTGCTTTCAGGAAGCTATTAAAATAGATTTCCCTATTCATCCTGCATTCCAACCAGGATATATTTTAGACCTCCCTAATACTGGTAAGCCTGAAATTAACAGATTAATTTTTGTATTTACCAAAACGAAATTAACTTTTATAGAATCGCCTAATCTAACTACTATTTTTTCTTGGATTTCAATCATTCCACCTAATATTAGATCTATATTTATTCATGAATTTCTGATTGAATAAGACAATTGAAAACGTAATAATAAGGTATCATTCAACTTAAAACTGCATTCTGAAAACAGTTTTATTTGGCTCTGCTTTAAAACTTAAGGTACCAGTCTGCAAACGCATTAATTGTCGTGAAAGGCTAAGCCCAATTCCTGTTCCATTTTTTTTGGTTGTAAAGAAAGGAACGAACACCTCCGTTTGATATTCATCCTTAATTCCACAACCATTATCTTCCAATTCTATAAAATGTCGATTCTGGTCGTTAGTTTCAATTCGCACTTCAATTCTTTTATCCGCTCGAAGCTCTAATGCTTGAATAGAGTTCTTTATTAAGTTAATAAATATTTGATCTATCATACTAGAATCAGCTTTTACCACTACATTATTCTTAGGATAGGTAAATGTTAATTCAATATTCTCTTTAATTAAATCATCTTTCAATAACTTTAGAAGATTCTGAATTTTACTAACCAAGTTCACCTCGCTAAAGACAGGCGCTGGAAGTAAAGTTAAATCTCTAAATTGCCCAACAAACTTAACTATTCCAGCAATTCTTTCTTCTATTATATCCAATCCTTCCACAGTATCCTCAATAACTTCTTTGTTAATTTTAGATAGACTTATATGTACCCCTGTGTCTTGATCGGTATACATTTCAACTAGTGTAGATATTGAAGATTTTACTGGACTAACAGAGTTCATGATTTCATGAGTCAAAACTCGAATCAATTTTTGCCAAGAATCTAATTCCCTTTCGTCCAATTCATTTTTAATATTCTGAAAAGAAATTAATTTAATGTTTTGGTCAATCATTTTTAAATTGCTTGCCTTAAAAGATAATTGTATCAATTCATGATTCCGAGACAAAGACAGTAATTTCTGTTCAGAAGGTTCAAGTTTCATTACATAATCCGATAATCCGAATTGAACTCGATCTAAATCATCAATATGATACACATGAGATTTATTAAACAATTCTTTTGCCGCTTTATTAAAAAGAGTCACTTTCCCATCAGAATTGTATGCTAGTAATCCTACTCCAACGTGTTCAACTAACACCTTGAAAAATTGATTTTGATTTTCGTTCTCTATTTTAATCTTACAAATATCACTGTTAACCAAATCCAATTGTTCATACAATTCAGGATAATCAGTATTTTGTTTGGAATTAAATCGAACTGTAGTATCATTATTCTGAATCGCTTTGAAAAAATTTTCTAAATCATAGTTCAGACGATTCAATTTCCGTATTAAAAAAACTGTTTGTAAAATCAATACTATTATTAAATTCAATTTTAATAATACATCTTGATATTTAAACCAAACAAAGGCCAACAGAAAACTATTGATCAAAATACTAATCACTCGAATAATTACTGTTGTGTATAATTTTCTATAGATCATACTAAAATTTTACAGGATATTATATTTTTCAATTTTTCTATATAAAGTTTGCCTTCCAATATTCAGTTCACGGGCCACGTTACTAATGTTTCCTTTATGTCTTTTTAAAGCATTACCAATTAAAATTTGTTCACCTTCTTCAAGACTAATTGCTTTTTCACTAAAATCATTGGAAACATTACTTTCTTCTAACTGAAAATCACCAGCTTCAAAGCTAGATTTATCTGCTAAAATAATAGCTCTTTCCATACAATGTTTTAATTCACGAATATTACCTGGCCACGAATAGTTTAATAACTTATCTTTCGCAACTTTACTTAAGCCTGTGTAATTCTTGCCATACTTATCTGCATATTTTTTTAAATAATGAACCGCAATTAATAAAATATCATTACCTCTCTCTCTTAGTGGAGGCATATTAATAACGACAGTATTAATTCGATACAATAAATCCTCTCTAAAAGTTCCCTGTTGAACTAATTTTGAGATTTCTGAATTGGTAGCTGTTATTAATCTTATATCTACCTTTACCTCTTTGTTCGAACCAAGAGAAGTTACAATCCTATTTTGCAAGACTGAAAGTAATTTAGCTTGCATTGATTGAGAAAGGTTTCCAACTTCATCTAGAAATATTGTACCTCCAGAGGCCGCCTGAAATCGTCCGATTCGATCCTCCTTTGCATCGGTAAAAGATCCTTTTACATGACCGAATAATTCACTTTCAAAAATTGATTCATTTAAAGCACCCAAGTCCACATTCATAAAAACCTGATCTTTTCTTTCTGATTGATTATGAATTTCTCTAGCTACTATTTCCTTTCCGGTTCCGTTTTCTCCAAGAATTAAAACATTTGCTTCGGTTTGGGCAACCTTATGTATTATGTCATAAACACTTTTAATTGCCTTCGATTCCCCAACCATTTTTATAGTTGGTTGATTTAAATCTGCTGTTAACAACTTTCGATGTTGATTAGATTGTTCCAACTCCAATTTTGTTCGGGAAAGTTCTACTCCACTTTTTAAGGTTGCCAACAACTTTTTGTTATCCCATGGTTTTAATATAAAATCGGTAGCGCCATGTTTCATCGATTCCACTGCAAGATTTACATCGCCGTAAGCTGTAAATAAAATAACAACTGTTCGTTTATTTATTTTTCGAATTTCTTTTAACCAATACAAGCCTTCGTTTCCTGTATTCACGCCTGCTGTAAAATTCATATCCAACAAAACAACATCAAATTCTGTTTGTAGCATCAGACTCGGAATCTGATTAGGATTATTACAAGTAACCAGTTCTTCGAAATGATGTTTTAAAAAAAGTTGCAGCGATTTTAGTACACTTTTATTATCATCTGTTATAAGAAGTTTTCCTTTCTTTTTCATAAAATCAATTTGAACGTAACAGATATAAAATTAAGTCAAATTGATAAGTTAAAAAATCAATTGTTCCAATTTGATACAATTAATGTATGATTTTGAACCACTTTCTAAAACATAATGAAACCACAAACCTCGCTATGCACTACATATCAATCAATTAACGAAAGTGGCACAAATATAGATTACACCTGTGCATATTATCAAAACCATAAAACATGATAAAAACAGAAAATCTAAGCAAATCATTTAGAACTGCAGAGGTGGAAACTTTGGCGCTATCAAATGTAAATTTACATATAAAAAAAGGTGAATTTGTTGCCATAATGGGTCCTTCAGGATGTGGAAAATCAACCCTTTTAAATATTATTGGCCTTTTAGATAATCCATCAGATGGGAAATTACATTTTATTGAGGATGAAGTTTCAGAATACTCGGAACGTCAAAGAACTCAATTGAGAAAAATGAATATTGGTTTTGTATTTCAGAGCTTCAACCTTATTGATGAATTAAGCGTCTTTGAAAATGTAGAATTGCCATTGGTTTATCAGAAAATACCTGCAGTAGAACGCAAAAGAAGAGTAAACGAAGTACTTGAAAGAGTTCAAATTCTTCATAGAAGTAAACATTTTCCGCAACAATTATCTGGTGGACAACAACAAAGAGTAGCAATAGCTCGTGCCGTTATTTCAAATCCTAATTTGATTTTAGCCGATGAGCCAACAGGTAATTTAGATTCGGCCAATGGATGCGAAGTTATGAACCTCCTAAGTGAACTAAACGCAGAAGGAACTACCATTGTAATGGTTACACACTCTAGTTCCGATGCTGAAAGTGCAAACAGAGTCATACAATTATTCGACGGCCATGTCGTTAGTGAAAATCACAAAAGGAAAATAAGCACAATTAAAGAAAACTCTGAATTATTATAATCTCAACAAGCATGTTTCTAAATAATTTTAAAATTGCCTACCGAAACTTAATCCGAAATAAAGGATATAGTTTCATCAATATATCCGGATTAGCCATAGGAATGGCTTGTACAATATTACTTTTACTTTGGGTAAATCATGAAATGAGCTATAACAACTTCCATAAGGATGCTGATCGTATTTATCAAGTAGCCAACTTTCAGACTTGGAATGGGAAAAAAAATGCAATGCCTAATTTACCTACACCACTAATTGATGTTCTAAAAGAAAAATATCCGGAAATTGAACATGCCACCCATTATAATGCATGGGGAGAAAATCTGTTAGTTGAATATAAAGGCAAAAAACAATATGAAAATATTAAATTCGCAGATCCAGACTTTTTCCAGATCTTTAACTTCCCTTTATTGTATGGGAATATGGAAACATGCTTGAATGATATCAATTCATTGGTGTTATCAGAAAAAGCAGCCAAAAGAATATTTGGTAATGAAAATCCAATTGGTAAAATTGTTAATGTTGATAATAGGCAACCATTAGTAATTACAGCTGTTATTAAGGATGTGCCTAGTAACTCTTCAATTCAATTCAACTTTTTGACTCCATTCGAAATGTTGAAAAAACAAAACCCTTATTCAGATCATTGGGGTTCTCATAACTATTTTGGTTACACAAAACTTGCAAAAGGAACAGACATCGAAGCTTTGAATGAGAAATTAGATCAGTTCTATATTGATCATGTAGATAAGGAAAGTGAAAAAAATGTGTTCTTATATCCACTAATCAAAAGACATTTGTATTATATCGATGGAAGTCCCTCTAAAATAACACAAGTGAAAATGTTTTTCATGATTGCCATTCTCATCCTCATTATTGCTTGTTTCAACTTTATGAATCTTTCAACAGCACGAGCTGCAAAAAGAGCAAAAGAAATTGGATTGAAAAAAGCAATTGGAGCTACTTATCCACAATTAATCAAACAGTTTATAGGCGAATCTTTACTCATTACGATTGTAGCTGCAAATTTTGCAATTATATTATCTCATTTATTCTTACCACAATTCAATTTATTAATGAGTAGACATTTGGTTTTAGACTATTCATCTCTTGAATTTTGGTTAATCATTTTTGCTGTAACCATTTTCACTGGATTGGTTGCAGGTGCCTATCCCGCTTTTTATTTGTCATCTTTTAATCCAATAATTGTTTTAAAAGGAACTTTCTCGGGAGGAAAAGGAGGTAATCGATTCAGAAAAATATTAGTGGTTATGCAATTCATATTAGCCTCTACATTACTAATATCTACCTTAACCATTGTGCTACAAACCAGATATCTTGCCAATATGGAAGTTGGTTTGAACAAAGACAATGTTATTTCAGTGAATGTGAATCAACAAATGAGGGACAAAGTAGAAACCGTAAAAAGTGAATTACTAAGCAATCCGATTGTAGAAAATGTTTCCTATAGTTCTCATATTCCATACACCGTTTTTTCGAATGGTTGGGGTGAAAGTTGGGAAGGCAAAGATCCTAACTTTAAGCCACTAATTACCTTTCCGTATGTTGATGCTGATTTCTTCGATGTTTTTAAAATCAAATTTCTCGAAGGAAGACCTTTCAATATTGATAATCCGGCAGCAGATTCAAGCTGTGTAATCATCAATGAAAAATTAGCCAAAATGATTTCTGAAGAATCTGTTTTAGATAAAATAATTCAGTCTAGTAGCGGCAAAAATGTAAGAATTATTGGTGTCGTAAAAGATTATCATTGTACACCAAACAATAGAAAGTTACAACCATTCATGCTTCGTTTGTGTAGCGATCCGAAATTCTTATTTGTAAGATATACCAAAGGAAATTCAATGAAAGTGTTACAAGAAATCGAAAAAACCTGTGCAAAATACAATCCCGATTTTCCATTGACCTATCAGTTTCTAGATGATCATTACGATAATTTGTATGATAATCAAAGGGCAACAATTAGAACTTTACTTTATGCCTCCATTTTAGCCATAATCATATCCTGCTTGGGACTATTTGGTCTGGCTTCCTTTAATGCAGAAGAACGCACTAAGGAAATTGGAGTACGTAAAGTACTGGGTGCTTCACTGTATCAGCTTGTTATGATTTTCAGTAAAGATTTTAGTAAATGGATCGTAATAGCCTCCTTAATTTCATGGCCAATTACTTATTTAGCTATGGAAGAATGGTTTGGTAATTACCCATTCAGAATTGATTTTCCATTCTGGTTATTTCTAGCAGTGTTTATGCTGTTATTAATTATAGCCATTATTACAGTTGCCTACCAAAGTTGGAAATCAGCTACTCTAAATCCAATAAAGAGTTTAAAGTATGAATAATCTATTGTCCAATTAAATTAGCTCTAAGATGTTTATAAATAATTTTAAAATAGCCTATCGCAACCTAATTCGTAATAAAGGATACAGTTTTATTAATATTTCAGGACTTGCCATAGGTATGGCTTGTACAATATTACTTTTACTTTGGGTAAATCATGAATTGAGTTACGACAAATTTCATAAAAAAGAAAAACAGCTTTTTCAAATTGTAAACTGGCAAACCTACAGCGGACAAGAATATGGTTGGCCAAATATTCCTGGAAAATTAGTGGATGCTCTTAAAGAAAAGACGCCTGAAATTATTCGAGCTACAAATTATAACCCTTGGGGAGATAATTCACTCTTTGTTATTAATGGAGTTAAGAACTACGAAGAGGTGTATCAAGCTGATTCAGATTTCTTTCAGATGTTCTCTTTTCCATTGCTTAAAGGATCTCCAGAGAATGTTTTTAAGGATCCGTTCTCTTTGGTTATTTCCGAAAAGTTTGCTCACAAATATTTTGGAGATGAAAATCCAATTGGTCAAGTCGTTAAATTCGAAGAAAAATATGATCTTACCATTACAGGTGTAATAAAAGATCTACCCTCCAACTCTGTTTTTAAATTCGATTTAATCACCCCTTACGAATTCAAGAAAAAGCTTTACAATGGCTGGAAACATTGGGGTAATCATTCTTATTCGGGATATGTTGAATTAGATTCAAATGCAGATCCTGATGCTGTAAGTGAAAAGCTTCGATCTTTTTACAAAGACAATGTAGATGAAGAATCGACTGAAAGAATATCCTTATACCCTGTTAGTAAAACTCATTTATATACATTGGAAGGTGAGGAGCTCAGGATTAAACATATAAGAATGTTTTTAATTATAGCTCTTTTTATATTGCTGATAGCATGCTTTAATTTCATGAATCTATCAACGGCCAGAGCTGCCAAAAGAGCCAAAGAAATTGGTTTGAAAAAAGCAATTGGCTCTTCCAAATCAAAATTAATCAGACAATTCTTGTTCGAGTCGGTACTTGTTTCTTTTATAGCAATTAATTTTGCTCTTATACTTGTTCGGCTATTCTTACCCGAATTCAACCAAATTTTAGGTCAAGAAATACGATTGGATTATTTTGACTGGAAGTTTATTGGAATTATTTTTTCGGTAGTAATCGTAACTGGATTGTTAGCTGGCGCCTACCCTGCCTTCTTTCTTACCTCATACCGAACTGTTGATGTAATAAAAGGAGTTGCAAAATCGGGTAATAAAGGATCCAATTTTAGAAAAATATTGGTTGTGTTCCAATTTACGCTTACCGCCATCTTATTAATAAGTACACTAACCATAAGCCTACAAACTAAATTTATAAAAAACACCTCTACCGGATTAGATAAATCAAATGTCGCTTTTGTAGTCTTAAATGGCAACATGAATAACAATAGCGAGAGAATTAAAGAAGAGTTATCACACGATCCTTCCATCAGTTCTTCAACATTTGTCTCTCATCTGCCAATAGGGATTTATTCTAACGGAGGCGGTTACATGTGGAATAATGATGAAAATTCTAAAGATGTATTGGTAACTCAACTTTTTACAGATGCTGATTTTATTAACGTTTTTAAAACGCCACTTCTCGAAGGACGTTTCTTTAATAAAGAAAATGTTGCCGCTGATTCCAATAACTTTGTTATTAACGAAACACTTGCCAGAATGATCGACAAAGGAAGTGTGCTTGATAAGATTCTTAAGCGACACGAAACGGAAGGCAGAATTATTGGTGTTGTAAAGGATTTTAATTTCAAATCCTTACATCGCAAAATTGAGCCAATGATATTTTACTCCCGTAGCTATTATCAATTTATATCTATAAGAATAGAACCAAATACCAATAGTAGAGCATTGGCCCACATAGAGAAGGTTTGCCAAAAGTACAATCCGGGTTTTCCAACCATCATTAACTTTTTGGAAGATCGTTACATTTCTCAGTATAAAACAGAAGAAAGCACCATTAAAATTCTTGAATATTTTACGATTCTAACCATTATTATTTCCTGTTTAGGTCTCTTTGGTCTTGCTTCCTTTATGGCAGAAGCTAGAACAAAAGAAGTTGGTATCAGAAAAGTATTAGGTGCCGAAGTTCCAAGTTTAGTAGGTCTCTTTTCGAAAGAGTTTACCAAATGGGTGTTCATCGCAAATGTTATCGCATGCCCAATTGCATATTACGCAATGAATTTTTATTTAAATAAATTCGCTTACCGTATTGATATGCCTTGGTGGGTGTTTGTTGCAGTAGCAAGTATGATATTTGCAATAGCCATTATTACGGTAAGCTACCAAAGTTGGAAGTCTGCCACTCAAAACCCTATAAAAAGCTTACAATACGAGTAATTAATTAGTAATCACAATCCTTTTAAACACAAAAACCGCCTTGAAAATTAACTCCCAAGGCGGTTTTCTATATAAATTTCGTTCTTTTTAGTGTTCCCTTCGCAAATTACAGTCCTCCCTTAACCATTTTCAGTCTTCCCTTTAGCAATTACAGTCCTCCCCTAAGCGTTTTCAGTCTTCCCTTTGGCAATTACCGTCCTCCCTTAAGCGTTTTCAGTCCTCCCTTTACGAATTACACAATTCCCTTAACGGATTTCAGTATTCCTTTGCGTAACTTTTTCTCTTATTTTCTTAGTAACATTCCCTCGAATACTTTAACCCATTTTAAAAAATCAGGATAAACTTTTTCTCCATTTTCGATGGTTTGATTTTTCAGAAATTCTTTAAGCTTCTTTTTCCCTCCCTTATTCAAAAGAAATTCGATAAAAGCTGCACCAACCGGATAACTTAAATTTCGTTCATATTTTAGTGGTTCCTTCCACAGTTCAAGAAATGAAAATTTATTATCTGTAACTCGATTACGAGCAAGCTGTAGCAAATTTTTATCATTTTGATCGATATAAACACCCAATCCCTCTTTTATTATCATTGCAGTAAACTTAGGATGCAATGCACTATGGCTCATCATATGACACAGCTCATATTCATTTTTCTCGTCGTAGTAAACATTTACAATCCCTAAATCAGAATTTGAAAAACCAAGCTGACGATCGAATTTTCTGAAGGCTTCAACCCGCTCTGTCCAAATGTATAAATCTACTTTCTTACTTGATTTTACATTTAATAAGGCAGCTAATCTGTTATAGTTAACATTTGCCTTCTGCATGTATTTGTCTGCATCCTTCAGTTTCGTTTTGTCCTGAAAATGAAATACAATATGATCCGATTCGATTGTTTCCCAAGCCTTAAAATAGATCCCCTCCTGAAACAAGTGTAAATATTTGTTTGCATATCGAATTGCATCCCTTGAATTTCTGCCATTCTGACATTCTTTAAGAAAATCAACTGCTTTCTTCTTTTCTCCTCTCACAAAATAACATTTTGCCAAATAAGCTTTGCTCAATCCTTTCACATCTCCCGAAGCAGTTTCTGCCTCAATGGATTTTTCTAGGTAAGGAATCGCTTTTTCGAATTGCTTTGAATTTGTATAAGCACGGCCTAAAATAGCATTCAAATCAGGATTCGATGCATCTTCTTTTAGCATTAATTGTGCCTTTTCAATTAACTGATCGTACTTTCCTTTCGAAAATAATTTCTTTAATTCTTTGTTCTGCCCTATAGAGCTAAACTGAAAAAGGATAAATAAAAAAGTAATAAATATTCTAATCATGCTAAAATTTGAGTTTAGGTTCTAATAATTACTTCACTATAAATTAGGATGTGAATATAATCTGATTTCATTGATCAATAATCATTCCATAAAGAAGATTGTTGTAATTGTACCTACTTTGTCATAAAAAAAGAGGTTCATTAAAAGAATCAACTTCCTTTAACAAACCTTAATATTATTAATCTAAAACTATAAAAAGAACAGAAATGGTATAATTATTCCAATTAGAATTAACCATTTTCCTCTTCCAGTAACTCCTTTTTTACCCGGCACCATAAAAATACCAGATATCGCAAATACAATCATCACTACAGCAAATATATCTGCCATTAGAGTCCATCCTTTTTTACTGTTGTAATGCAGCTTATTTATGAAGTAAACCCATTCTTTTTTCTTGTATACCTCAAAAGAAAGCTTACCATTAATCGGATTATAACTTCCTAGTCCTCCCTTTATATAAATATTATAAGAATCATTTTCTGGTATTATTCTATTTAAAGAATATTCTGTAATATTTTCTTTCCAATAGCTAGTTAGCTTATCTGGAGATAAATTGGAAGCTAATTGCATCGTTTTATATTCTGTCTTATAAGCAGGATCTTCACCATTCTTTTTATGGTTAAGAATAATACCCGAAACAGAATAAATGACTGTTATTCCTACAAAAAAATAGCCCAAATCACGATGTATAAATCGAAGCCATTTCCGCATACTTTTACTACTCCACAACTTCATAACTCTTTCCGTCTACATAATAAATAGCATAGTAATCTTTGTTATTCTCCTTCATCCAGTCACGCATCTCGGTGATGTTAGCCATTTCAGAACTACAATGTCCACTTTTTTCTTCTCCTTTATGCTTTTCAATAACTTCAGTCTCCCACTCATTTATAGATGCTGCATCTAAACGTTTTTCTCTAAGGGTACCAGCTACCTTAATATCATTCCCTGCCATCTCCTTATCAAATCCTTCTAAATCTCCAACCGCTTCTACGCGAATTGATAAATCTCCTTTAACATTCTTTAAAATGCATCTTTTCCCAGAATGTGCACAAACATGATTTACTAAGCCTTTAAAGGCAACCTCTTTTCCAACCATTTGGTCTGCAACTACCATCAATTCATCAATAGAATAAACTGTTTCCTTTGTTTGTGCCGTTTCTTTATTAGTCTCTTTTTGCTTCATATTACACGACATGAATAGCAAACTAATTACAAAAATGCTTAAATACTTCATAATTAAACTTTTTAGGATTATTAATTGTTTGTTTGATTTATACAAACTTATGATTAGCAAGGCGCAAAAACAAGAGAAATAACAATTCCTTAACAAAAAACACATTATAAAAACAAATTAATAAACTGGTCTAATTACCTGTGTTTAATAATTTTAAATCACATTAATAATCCCTAAGTTTGAATTTAACCTAAAAAAACCGACCTTTCATGCAAGTATAGTAACCATTCGCAAGAATAGTCGTACTATATGCAGCGCCAATAAATACCGACTTTAAACCTAATTAGATACTAAATTCTGCAATTACACCATGCAAACTAAATTGAAAAGATTCAAAGATTGGAAAATTAAATCCAAGCTTCTGCTTTTAACGATATTAACACTCATCAGTATTCTGATATTGAGTCTTACTTCGAGCTTCTTTTTCAATACGAGCCGAACGGTAAGTATCATGATAAACGGACTTCGTATACATGAGAGTCTCTTACAACAGGGGGTCGATAATTTTTATTCTTATCAAATCACAAAAAATGATAAATACAGAGAAGCTTCTGCTCATTATATCAATCGATCCAACCAATTAGTTAAAGATCTTCTTAAATTGCAGGGTGATTATGATATTAAGACAAATAAGGAAATAGCTACTTATATTTTTAAAGGATTTCCTGAAATTTACAATCATGAATTCAAAAATGCTGAATTAATGGTTTCACGCTTAAGAATATTGAATAATCTTAAAAGTGGCGAAATAGAAAGTACAAGAGATCACTCCCAAAAAGCTCTTCTTGCTGCCGAGCATATTAAAAATGAATTACAGAGTGGCAAATCTAAAATTGATATTGATACAATTCAGTTCGAATTAAATGAGATACAAAATCACTATGCCGCAATTAGCGATGATGTTAATAATTTATCGCACAAATTCAATAGCGCTTTAGTTTGGGCACTGATATTAATTGCAATAATTCTATGTGCTATACTATTATTACTAGCTCGTTATATCTCCAAGTCAATTACAGTTCCTGTTAAGGAAATGGTTAGCAATTTTAAGTTGATAGCCAAAGGCAATTATCACACTCCTTTAAGCATTCGAACTACAGATGAGATTGGTTCCTTAGCTAGTTCATTTGTAAGTATTCAGAATGATTTTCAGAGTGTTGTTGATTACACCAAAATGGTTGCAAATGGAGATTTAAGTATCAATCTTACTCCAAAATCAAAGGAAGATGAATTATCCATCTCGCTAAATCAGATGGTAAAAACCTTACAAGATTCTAGAGCACAAAATGATGAAACTTTATGGTTACGATCGGGGGTAAATCATCTGAATGAAGTACTTCAGGGAGATCAAAACTTAAATGACGTAGCAAATAATTCTCTCATTTTTATGACCGAATTTTTAAGAGCACAACTTGGTGCAATCTATGTTTATAATGAAGATCAAGAACTATTAGAACTAACTGCATCAATTGGAATCCCAGATAAAAATCAATATAAAATCATAAAAAAAGGTCATGGTTTAGTTGGTCAGATAGCAATAACGAAAAAATTAAATCACCTAAAACAACTACCCGAAGATTATTTTACCATCTTTTCTGGTACAGGAGAGATAAAGCCGAACAACTTAGTTCTTGTCCCTCTCGTCTTCAATAATACGCTTTGGGGGGTTATGGAATTAGCCTCGATTAGAATAATAAGCGAACCTGAAATTGATTTTATAAATTCCGTTCGTGAAAGTATTACTGTTAAGATTGCTTCAACAATTGCTAGAGTTAAATTAGAAACACTACTAGATACAACTCAAAAACAGGCAGGCGAATTACAAGTTCAACAAGAAGAGCTTCGTGTCGCTAACGAAGAATTAGCTGAACAAACAAAAATTTTAATCGATAATGAGAAAAAACTACAAGTTCAACAAGAGGAACTTCGAGTTGCCAATGAAGAGTTAGAAGAAAGAACAAATCAGTTAGAAATACAAAAAGAAGAAATTCATAACAAGAACATTAGTTTATCACAAACACATGATCAATTAGAAACAAAAGCACGTGAACTTGAGCAAACAAATCAATACAAAACAGATTTTCTTGCTAACATGTCGCATGAATTAAGAACTCCACTAAATAGTTTATTAATTCTATCTGGTTTACTCAAAAAGAATAAAAATGGAAACTTAACACCAGAGGATATTGAATCAATTGATATCATTAACAAAAGTGGTAAAGATCTTCTTCAATTAATTAATGAAATCTTAGATCTGTCAAAAATTGAGGCAGGTAAAATGACTGTTCAATTTGAGCATATTCATGCGGAGAGTATTTCCAATGAACTCCTTATGAATTTTAAACATCAAGCTAAAAAGAAGAAATTAAATTTCTATGTTAATATTGATGAAAATTTCCCAAAAACAATTGAGACAGACCAATTAAGACTGTCTCAAATCCTTAAAAACCTGTTATCAAATGCCTTTAAATTTACCTCTCAAGGTTCTATCTCTGTATCCATGAAAAAGGTGACAGATAAAGAAAATTTATGGAGAGATAATTTAAAAAAGACTGACTCATGTGCAATAATAGTTTCAGATACTGGAGTTGGGATACCTGATGAGAAAAAAGAACAAATTTTTGAAGCATTTCAACAAGCTGATGGTAGTACTTCTCGAAGATATGGTGGAACTGGTTTAGGCTTATCAATATCCAAAGAATTAGCTAGAATGCTAGGTGGAGAAATACATTTAGATAGCGAACCAGCAAAAGGATCAACTTTCACTTTAATAATTCCTGTACAACAATTAAACAATCAGTTAGCAAAAGAAGAAATTGATACGGTTAATAAGGAGACCATTGAAGAAGAAAATTTTAACGAAGCCGTAGTATTGCCTCTATTTATCGATGATGATAGAGAAATTCCACATTCTGGTTCTACTGTAATTGTTATTCATCCAAATCAGAAAGAGGCTAGTCAACTCTATTACCAAATACATGAAAATAAATTTCATGCTTTGGTTGCTCCAAATGTTAAAGATGCATTAATCCTCATAGAGGCTCATCAGCCATCTGCAATAATAATTGGTTTAGAATTACTAATGAAAAATGGAGAATCAGAACTTGAACACTTAAGATCACATCCATTTGCATCCAAACTACCTATACATATTGTTAATCCAGTTGAAGGAATACGGGAAAGGGAACGGAAGGAATTACCAACGGTGAATGCTACTGATTTCACGAGTGCCATTGACAAAATTCAAAAAGAATTATTTTCAGAATCGAAGAAGATTCTAATTATTGAAGACGATCCAATAACTCGTAAAATAATTACAAACTTATTGAAACCAACAAATGCAATAATAAAAGAAGTTTCAACGGGAATAGAAGGGTTTCAATTAATTCAGGAGAACAATTACGATTGTATCGTATTGGATCTTGGTTTGCCAGATTTCACAGGTAATGAATTATTAACTAAACTTTCCGAAGCAAAAATAAATATCCCAAATACTATAATTTATACTGGGAAAGAACTATCGAGAGAAGAACATCGAGAATTAAGTAAGTTTACAAATTCAATTATTCTAAAAGGCTTAAAGTCTGATGAAAGATTAATGGATGAAGTAACTCTCTTCCTTCATCAAGTAGCAACTAAAATCCCAAATAATCCGAAGATAAATGTCACCGAAATTGATAATTCTATTTTTAAAGGGAAAAAAGTTCTAGTTGTTGATGATGAAATCAGAAACATCTTTGCTCTTGCTAAGATTCTAGAAGACAAAGAAATAGAGGTTTTAGAAGCGGAAAATGGTAAAATAGCTATAGATGTATTAAAAGACAACGCTAATGTAGATTTAGTATTGATGGATATCATGATGCCTGAAATGGATGGTTATGAAGCGATGAATGTTATTCGTAAAACTCCAGACATTCAAAATATCCCTATTATTTGCCTTACCGCTAAAGCAATGAAGGATGACTATGAAAAAGCAATCTCATCTGGTGCTAATGACTATCTATCCAAACCCATTGATGAAAATAAATTGTTTTCAATGTTGAAAATCTGGCTTTATAATTAAAAAAGTTAATTCGCTATAGAACCGAAAAAAAAGAAACACATTAACAAAAATGATGAAAGAAAAAATATTAATCGTTGATGATAAAGAAGAGAACTTAATAAGTCTTGAAAGAGTTCTTAGCGATTTTGACGTTGAATTTGTTAGGGCATCATCTGGTGAGACGGCCTTAAAACACACTCTTAAAGATGAATTTGCCATGGCCATCCTCGATGTGCAAATGCCTGGAATGGATGGTTATGAAACGCTAGAGTTTATGCGACAAAGGAAAAAAACAAAATTACTTCCCGTTATTTTTGTTTCTGCCATTCATCAAAGCGATCTGCATATTATTAAAGGTATTGAAACAGGAGCAGTAGATTTTATTCCGAAACCAATTATTCCTGAAATATTAATTGGAAAAGTAAAGGTCTTTCTAGATCTTTTCCGTCAACGTAAAGAGTTAGATCAATTGTTAAAATATCTAGAAAAGAAGAACGAAGAATTAATTATTGAAAGAAATAAAGCAGAAGAAGCGACTAGGTCTAAATCCTTATTTCTTGCAAATATGTCGCATGAAATACGCTCTCCAATGAATGGTGTTTTGGGCTTATCTAAACTCCTACTACAATCAGAATTAAATGATGAACAAAAAGATATGCTCGAAGTAATGAGCAATTCAGGTGAAAATTTAATTCAAATAATAAATGATATTTTAGATTATTCTAAAATTGAAGCTGGACAAATCGAAATCGAAAATATCGACTTTAATATTAAAAAAGTCACCGATACTATTTTTCATCTATTAAATTTTAAAGCGGTTGAAAAAGGTATCGAATTCAAGATTGAGATTGATAGTGAGGTTCCTGAAAATTTAATTGGAGATTCCTTCAGATT
>JADGFH010000600.1 GCA_016743925.1 Labilibaculum sp. | reverse complement strand
ACTTTTTTAAAAACCCTCATAAAATTACCACCCCAAATTTTTCCAATTTCCTCTTCTGAATAATCTCTGCGAAGCAATTCTTTTGTAATGTTCATCATCTGACTAACATCAACACAATCTTTTAGGCCTCCACCTCCATCAAAGTCAGTACCAATTCCAACGTAGTCAACTCCTACTAATTTCACGATATGATCGATATGATCAACAGCATCGGCAACTGTTGGCTTATCCTCAGGGTAATCAATTTGAATCTGTCTCCATTCATCCCAAATCTTTTGTTCCTGTTCTTCAGTCATCTTACCAGCCTTTCGATATCGTTCTCTCAATTCGAGCTCTTTTTTATAACCAATTGTAGTTGTATCTGGAGCTTTAACGTAATCGTCGAGAATACACATTTGAATAACACCTCCATTTTCAGCAAGAGCTTTCAACATATCATCCGTAAGGTTTCTAGGGCTATCACAAATGGCTCTTGCACATGAGTGAGATGCAATTACCGGTGAATTCGAATGCTTTAGTACATCATAAAAGGAACTATCTGAAATATGCGAAACATCTATTAATATTCCCAAATCGTTCATCTTATCAACAACTTCCTCTCCAAATATGCTCAACCCATTATATTCTTCTCCTTTTTTATCAGTTGATGAATCACAAATGTCATTATTCGAGGTATGACACAAGGTAATGTAACGCACTCCTTTTTTATAATATCGCTCCACTTCAGAAATTTCTGTCCCAATTGGAAAACCATTTTCTAAGCCAATATAAATAGCTCTTTTTCCATCTTTCTCAATACGATATCCATCGGCAACAGAAAGTGCAACTTCCGCTTGATCTTTATTTTTTGTACAAGCAGAATGAATCGAATCAATTAACTCATCGGCTTTCGTACGAGCTAATAAAATATTCTCTTCGGTTCTTTCTCTTTGAGATGTAAATGCTGCGAAAAATATTCCATCCAATCCACCCTCTTTCATTCTTGGAAAATCAACACGGCTTCCACCTTTTCTAAAAGGATGTGCCACACCAATATCAAAATCTTTATTTAAAAGATGATAAGGTGTATCTACATGGGTGTCAACTGTAAATGCGTGATTGTGTATCTTCTCTGCTTTTTCATCAATCGTTTGACAAGCTGCTAACTGTAAAAATATTGGTAATAATAACGTAAGGGAATGAACTTTTTGCATGTACTTAGGTATTTGTAATAATTGAAGGACTAAAGATAAGCTACTGATGTCGAAAACAATAAGAATATTGATATTTTATATTTTATGAAAAGAGTTCCTTTATTTAGAATTGCTTTGTATCTTGGTGTTTTGGTATTTTATTTAACCTTTTTTGCGCCCTTTTAAAAAGACTAGATTCATTATGGTTCAATCTATTTTACGCCCTATAATTCTAATATTACTTTTACTGCCAATACAAGTTTCAGCACAACAAAAAACCACTTTAAAAGGAAAAATTACCAATTCAAAAAAAGAACCAATTCTAGGGGCATATGTACAAATCAATAACCAAAAACGCATTACTACTAGTGATGTAAATGGTAATTACACAATTGAATTCACAGCAAACCAAAATACAACCATTACATTTAGTCATGTTAGCTATATAACAATCACTTACAATAGCAATTTAAAAAATGGGGAAACAAAACTGTTTAATCCAATTTTAAACTACAAAAAAGAACAACTTAAAGAAGTAAAAGTTGAATCGAAACAAGAAATTAGAAAACAGACAACAGAAATAAACACAATACATCTGGAACAACTTCCTGTTAGTGGAAATGGTGCGGTTGAACAAATCATTAAAACATTACCCGGTGTTAGTTCTAACAACGAGTTAAGCTCTCAATACTCTGTTCGGGGAGGTAATTTCGACGAAAACCTCGTTTATATTAATAATATAGAAATATACCGCCCAAATTTGGTGCGATCTGGGCAACAAGAAGGATTAAGCGTCATCAACCCCAACTTGGTTTCTTCGGTACAATTTTCATCTGGAGGTTTTGATGCTAAATATGGAGACAAACTCTCTTCTGTACTTGATGTAAAGTACAAAACACCTCAACACTTTGAAGCATCTGTGGAAGCAAGTTTATTAGGAAGCTCTGCACACATTGCCAACAGTCATCTAAACAATAAACTTTCTTATTTGGCCGGTATTCGCTATAAAACAAATGAGTATCTACTCAACTCTTTAGATAGTAAAGGAGAATACAAACCCAACTACACCGACTTTCAAGCTTTGATAAACTATCGATTCTCATCATCACTTAGTTTGCACTTATGGACTAGCTTTAGTGAAAATAATTACAACTTTAAGCCTGAAACTCGCAATACTTCTTTTGGTACAATTAATAAAGCATTACAACTCAAAATCTATTTTGAAGGCGATGAAAAAGACAAGTACGAAACTAACATTCAAGCTTTAACTATAAAATATCATCCCAATAGCAATTCATTATATCGAATAATAGCAAGTAGATACGAAACGCTTGAACAAGAAAACTTTGATATAATGGGACAATACTATCTAAGTGATTTGTTTATTTCCCAAGGCGGAAGTAATTCTGAAAGCATCGAAAACTTAGGAATTGGCACTTATATCGATCATGCAAGGAACAAACTCTCAAAAGAGGTTTACACCCTTGACATTAAAGCCGATCATAGTGTAAACAATCTATTTTTACAATGGGGAGTTGGTGTAAAACAGGAAGAAGTAGACGACCAAATTAACGAGTGGCAATATCAAGATTCTGCCGGCTATTCGGTTCCCATTTCCGATACAAATATACTACTTGCCTACTCACGAAATGCAAACAATAAAGTAAACAGCAATCACATCAGCTCATTCGCACAAGCAACTTACGTTTTTAAAAACAATAAAGGAGAATTTCAATTGACTGGCGGTTTAAGACACCATTATTGGGATTACAACAAGGAAGGTTTCGTCTCTCCTCGTGCCTCCATTAATTACATCCCAAATTGGGAACGAAAGGTGAAGTTTAGATTTGCTGCTGGATACTATCAACAAACACCTTCTTACCGGCAAATGCTTACTATTAATGGACAAATTAGTGATCATTTAAAACTGCAGAAATCTATCCATTATGTTCTAGGACAAGAATACTATTTTACTGCATGGAATCGTCCGTTTAAATTCTCAAGTGAATTGTACTGCAAAGATCTTAAATCAATAACCCCTTACGATGTTGAAAATGTAAGGATACGTTATTACGGAGATCAAAAAGCAAAAGGGTATGCTACTGGTATCGATTTAAGGATAAATGGTGAATTTATTCCTGGAACTGAATCTTGGGCAAGCTTATCAGTCATGAAAACAGAAGAAAATATTGTTGGCGATGCAATGGGATTTATACCTAGACCAACAGATGAACGATTTAATTTTTCAATGCTTTTCCAAGATTACTTGCCTAGCAACCCATCTTACAGAATGCATTTAAGCCTCTTTTATGGTGGTAAATTACCCGTTTGGAGTCCTAAAAATGGTAAGAATGGTTCAAACTTTCGAATGCCTAATTACAGAAGAATCGATTTAGGGTTTTCAAAAACTTTAATTGATGAAAAGTATAAATCAAAAAACAGCCTTTTTAAGCATGTTCGGACAATGCGAATCAGCTTAGAAGTCTTTAATATTCTGGATATTAACAATACCGTTTCATACTTATGGATGAAAGATATCTCAAACAATCAATATGCAATTCCTAACTATCTTACTGGGCGCAAGCTCAACCTAAAAATGAGTGTTAAATTTTAACGAAAACTTATTATACAATTGCCTTTTTATCTATTTTGCGAATCGATCTAAATAAAATATATTCATGTTCCAATTTTTATATCCTGAGGTTTTATGGGCATTAACAGCTCTAGCACTTCCAATCATTATACACCTTTTTAATTTTAAGAGATACAAAAAGATCTTTTTCAGCAATCTAAAGTTTCTTTCCTACTTAAACACCGAAAATAAGAAACGTTCAAACCTTAAGAAATGGATCATTTTACTACTAAGGCTTCTGGCCTTGGCATGTATCATTATTGCTTTTGCTCAACCCTATGTGAACGCAGAAAATAGCAAGCAATCCTCGCATGCCGAAAGCTTTAGCATTTACATTGACAATTCTTTTAGCATGAATGCTGAAACGGAACA
>JADGFH010000599.1 GCA_016743925.1 Labilibaculum sp. | reverse complement strand
GTTTGGTTCAAGTTACTAATAGCACCCGCAAGCATAGCACTGTGGGTATTTCTTCTTGTTAAACTTCTAAAAAAGAAAGCATGAACAGAAAACAACGCAAAGTCCATTTAATAAGCTGGATTGTTTTGGCCTTTCTTATCCCCACGGGATTTGTAGCTGCGATACTGGTGATTCCAGAAAAACCTTTACAAGAAAATTTATTTATCCAGCAAATGGCAAAGTATAAAAAAGTGATGGCCAAACAGTCTAACGAACAATTCATTTCGCTGCTGCGATCGAATGAACAAAACAAGCTGCTTCAACTAGAAGTAATCATTACCAAACCTTTTAAAAATCCCGAAATTAGTGTTTACCTTTCGGTAGATGGAGCTACCGATCCTTCCACAAACACCTTTCTGGGCAATTTAAAAGGCAACAAAAATAATATTTTCGAGCTGCCTGAATCGGTTCTAACACAATCCGTTTTGCAAATTGTGTTTTACGATCCCATTCATCAGCAACAACTAAGTCATTTAAAATTTGAATTATGAGTGTAAAATACCGCGCCATACATTGGAATCCGCAGAAAAAAAACTACGATTTACTCCTTCTATCTTTGGTGGTTTTATTTCTCATCTCTTTCATAAGCACAAGCATTTTTATACATCCCAATCTCGATCCGGTAAACCTGCTGATAAGAGCATTTGGTAGCTTGTCCATACTCCTGCTTCATGTGGTGCTAATTATTGGCCCGCTGTGCAGGTTATTTCCGAGCTATTTGCCACTGCTCTACAATCGGAGGCATTTGGGTGTTACTACCTTTATAACGGCTGCCACGCATGGTATGCTTAGTCTAATTCAATTTCATGGCGGAGGCGATTCCTCCCTTATTGTTTCTTTGTTTACTGCTAATACACAATACGGATCGCTTGCACAATTCCCTTTTCAGGTTTTGGGATTTTTTGCTTTGCTGATTCTCTTTTTTATGGCTGCAACAAGTCATGATTTTTGGTTGAAAAATCTGGGGCAAAACTTTTGGAAGCGATTGCACATGTTGGTTTATTTTGCCTACCTAATGGTGATTATGCATGTAATGTTGGGCGTTATTCAGTTAGAATCCTCGCCAATATTTATCACTTTTCTAATCATAGGATTACTTAGCGTTCTCAGTCTTCATCTGCTCGCAAGTATTCGCGAAATAAAATTGGATCGCCAAATCAAGACATTGAAAGAGGATGGTTACCTGTACGCCGGATTGTGCGAACAGTGGGAAGAAGGCAAAGCCAGAATTTTGAACAGTGGAAAAGAGCGGATTGCCATTTTCCGCTATCAAAATCATTTTTCGGCAATCAGCAACCGATGTGCACATCAGGGTGGACCTTTGGGCGAAGGGCGAATTGTAGATGGCGTAATTACTTGCCCATGGCACGGATACCAGTACCAAATGGAAGACGGATGTTCGCCCCCTCCTTTCAACGAAAAGGTGCCAACTTTTCAGGTGAATATCATCGCAAACAAGGTATTTGTAAATGCGGTTCCTTTACCAATCGAAACACTTTCCAAACTTCCACAACTAAAATAACAAGAGATGAACAAAGATGAATTCTATATCGGTTACCAAAAAAAGTTACCCCCCGGCATTCTAAAAAAAATAAAGCGCAGTATTCTCTTTCTGCTAGTTCTTTTTTGCGGCTCAGGAATTGGCATTGCTATGCATCATCGCTACATTTCCAGCTCCAGTTTTGAACTCGGCAATTTTAGCAAACTTGAGGGATTCTATTTTAACGAACCGGTTCCCCTTATTAAAGTGGTAGAAGGAAAAGATATCCATGGAAATTTAGTATTTAAAAGTATTCCGCTAGTAAACTATGCCAAATTTGGAGCTGATGAATTGGTAAAGGCGTATGAAGAAAAGAATCAGATTAGTTTGCATGGCAGACGCGTAACTTTATTAGGCACCTTGCTTTACGATGATGGAAAAGCCCTGCTAGAACTAAGCAAAAGAGAAGCATCCATACTCGAAGCATCGGAAGTTATCGATGCGGATTTGAGAAAACAGATTGCCCCCGACATGGAACGCTTAGGCCGGCAAAGCATTAAAGGAGAAATTATCGATTCCAAATGCTATTTTGGTGCCATGCGACCCGGATTTGGAAAACCCCACAGAGCATGCGCTGTGCGATGTATTTCAGGAGGCATTCCGCCCGTATTGGCAGCCACCAATTACGAGGGAGCAATCAATTATTTTCTGATTCGTGGCAGCAACAAAGAGGCAATTAACAAAGAGGTGATTCCCTACGTTTCGGAACCTGTTATCCTTACTGGCGACTTGGTACGCTTCGACGATTGGATGGTTTTGTATATCGATCCGGAAAAAGGAATCGCAAGAGAATAAATTAAAATACTTGCTGATAACCATTTTCCACTTCTGTTATAGAAATCTTTTAAAAATAATAACATGAATAAATATATATTATTGCTCGTTATTTCGCTTGCAAGTTCGACTATTTACGCACAAGAAATAGATTATAATTTAGATGGGGGTTATATTGCCAAAGGCTATGATGTAGTGAGCTATTTCGATCATTCTCCGCAAAAGGGAAACAAGAATTTTATTACTGCTTACCAAAATGCAAAGTTAAAATTTACAAATCAAAAGAATTTAGATTTGTTCAAAAGCAATCCTGAAAAGTATTTCCCACAATATGGTGGTTGGTGTGCTTATGCAATGGGGGCAAAAGGAGACAAGCTTACAATCGACCCTAAAACCTACGAAATAAGAGATGGGAAATTGTTTTTGTTTTATAATTCGTGGGGAAACAACACGCTGAATAGATGGTTAGAGAAAAATACAGCTGAACTAAAATTGAAAGCCGATAAAAACTGGGAGCGAACAAAGTACAAGAAGTAAATAGCAATTAGATTCAGTTCTATTTATTAGAAATGAATTTCAGAACAATAATTACTGATAACATTCAAATCCTTCAATAATATTTCTCTCTATGTTGTTTAGAGTGGGTAAGTAAATATAAACCCTTAACATTTTTGTTCAAGCCACAAGGCTCTTCCTTTTTGATTCATTCCTAATTTTAACGGGTATTCATAATCTCACTTCGTTCGGTACATTGATGAAAAAAAGCAATCACGAAAGTATTCTGGACTTAGAGAAATCTACTCGATGATAGAAAAGAATATTAACCACGGAGGACACAAAGACACACAGAGGAAAAATTACTTCTTTTTCTTTAGTAGAGAATGGCCATGAGATTTTTTGTAGTTCTTTTTATGGCTTATCCTGAAGCCGGATGGGCTCTTCCTTTTTGATTCATTCCTAATTTTAGCTGGTATTCATAATCTCACTTCGCTTGGTACATTGATGAAAAAGGAAGCAAAAAATCTAGAGCGAGTAAGCGGAAATCAGGTATACAAATAAAAGTAGACTTTAATGAATAAATGAAGTCGGGTTTGGGCGGATAGCCCAATACAAAAAATAAATAGGACTGGACATGCTACATTTGTTGGTACAATGGTTACGCCCGAAATTCTTATATTTAAATCATGTGCCTTAAGCGCACGATACACTTCTGTTGCAGCTTCGGCAATTAGTTTATCTTCGCGCAACATGCATGCCTTTACTACTTGGGTCAATCCCATTAGTTTGTGCTTGTTGTCTTTTGTAATATTAGATTGTTTTGCGGCACTTAAGAGGAATGTGTAGTAGCCTTAGCTTTTTGTAGGTATAGAATGGTTCACTTATTTCTATAAATAGCTGCCATTCGACTAGCTTATAAACAAAATAATTTAGGCGGGCTATATTTCATGTAAAAAAGGAACACCTAAAAATAGGAGAAGCTTATATTGGGTAGAAAATGAGCAAATCGATTTAGGAGAAGCTTTTTTTTCGAAAAAAGGCTTCTCCTATTTTTTAGAGCTCATTTTTAGGCCTAAAATCGTTCTCCTAAAATAAAAACAAGCTTTTTAGGCCTAAAAACGAATGCCTAAATTGATGTGTTCGTTTCTATCAAAAAAAACGCTCTCCTAACTTTTGTTCCTGTTTTTCACGACAGAAAAAGCTCATGCGCTTCAGCTTCTTCTTTTTCGAGCCTAAAAATTTAAAATTGATTTCTATTATGTAGATACTTTCTATATTGTTTATAATAATAAGTTTACTTCCTTATAAAATACTGTTTAGTTCCT
>JADGFH010000598.1:3010-4188 GCA_016743925.1 Labilibaculum sp. | reverse complement strand
ATTTAAAAGAAATAACCTTTCAAAACTCACGGAAGCAAGCCGCATAAATTTGTTTATATTTTTTGCAAACCAAATCTAGGTGGCTTGCTGGTGTTTATTAATTGCACTAAACCCTTCATGTTGGGCAGTTCCTGCCACACGAATGCTTAGTTGTTGTAACACACGTATTATTCTTATAAGTCAAACCCTAAATTCAGTTGTAACATTAATGGCCAAACATTTCCATTTCCTTTCGTGTCAAAATAGTATTGAGGTCCCATATCGAATAGCAAGTGAAAATTATTTCCTATTTTTCTTTGAATACCCCAGGTTGGTCCGAAGGCAAAATCAAACTTAGATGTGCGGCTTACATTCTCTGCTATTGAATTTCCTCGTGTGAGAATCCTAAACGAAACAAAATTCCCCGAGTTATTCTCAGTCGTTCTATTTTTTTTTTTTCGTTTTTTAAGATTGTAAAACCATTTTTGCTGAATATCCAAAAATGGACTTATGATATAAATCCACCCATTCCCACCGTAAGTTAAATCAGGATAGCCGCCATCATATCCAATTCCTATTCCAGATGAAAAGGTAGAGTATTCACCTGTTGGAAGTTCTAATTCAACCGCTGGATTTAAAAAATTTACTCTCCAAACTCTTTCTGTATTTATGTTTTCTTTCGTTTGTCCACTAACTGTAATTGCTAGTAGTAGAATAATTCCTAGTATTAAGTTTATTTTCATTAGTAAGTTTCGCTTTAATATGTATTACAACCGTTTATGTAAGCGGAGTGCAGGATTAAAAGTGATGAACCTTCAAGTTCGCATGGAGCTAATTCGTTTATTCAGTGTTTCAAATTTTCCGCCAATCGTTAAAGACGAATTGGCGGTGTTGCAACATATAGCCGCAGCCACATAAACTACTGAAACCCGCATTACATATGACACTTTATTACAAAGAGTTTTTTTAGTATCTGTATTCATACTCGCTGTTTTCGGTTATAACTTTAGTTGGGTAATTATTTCTATTATATTCATAAGATGTCGTACTTGTTGAGTTGGTATCGAATCCAGGAGTTTCTTCATGTCTTATCGTATTTACTTCAATAACATTATTCTGATTTGTATAAAGACCTGGATTTCCTAAATCATTAAATATTACGAAGGGATTTTTTTTATTATCATATTTAAAAGAGTTTT
>JADGFH010000598.1:0-3000 GCA_016743925.1 Labilibaculum sp. | reverse complement strand
CTGTAGTGTTTTTCATTTTTAACATTTCCATTTTTATCATATTCAAAAACATTAAATTGTGTAAGCTCTCCTTTTTCATTGTGTAGATTTCTTTTGGCAATTCTTCCATTAACAAATTCAAAGCTCTGTTTAGACCTTAATTCAAATTCACCGTCCTGTTTCAAATAATACTCAATTTCTGATAAATTTCCATTTTCGTCATATTTAAAAATCTGGAGACTGGAAATAGTACTGTTTTCAGCAGTCATTAATTCTGTTTTTTCAATTGGTAATGACGAAGAAAGCAGAGATGGGTCTGCCGCAGTTTCACGATTAATGAGTTTGCCTTCATCGTTGTATAAATAACTACCATAAAAATACATCCCCTCCGTTTCTGCAATTTTTCCAATATCGTTGTATTTATAATTGGAAATAATTTTATCATTTGACACTTCAGATTTTATAAAATCGTTGTTATTGAAGTCAGTCTTTTCAAATTCGTCTTTGTCGCAAGATTGGAGTAGAAGTAAAGTAATACTGGATAAGCAGAGATATTTGATAAAATTTTTCATAACTATTTGATTTTGGTTATACCTTAATTTAACACTTAAGTGTCAACTATGTGTCTTGAACGTGTGTCAACTATGTGCCTTGACCGTACCTTTTGCCCTGTAACGGTCTTGCTAAGTTGCGTGGGCGATTTAAAAGAATTTACTTTTCAAACCGCACGGAAGCAAGCCGCATAAATATGTTTATATTTTTGAACAAACCAATTTAATTGGCTTGCTGGTGTTTATTAATTGAACTAATTCTCAAACTACTCGCTACCGCCCATGAAATTTAGCTTTTGTTACCACACGTTATTCTTCTTTAACGAAATATCTATATCCTAATTCTTTTTTCACAGGACGGAATGGAAAGTTGTCATTTAACAATTTTTCAAACTCCTTATTAAATTCCCACTTAAATTCAATCAGCCCCCAGTTAATGTCAAAGTATTTATCATTTGGATTATAGTATACAATCATTCCTATAGTTTTATCTAAATGTTGGTCATATTTATGAACTTCTATAAAATTAGTCAATGCTGTTTTCCATTTACTACTTTGTTTAAATTCAAGCACCGTAAATACAAATCCACAATTTGAATTTAAACTTGTCATACGAGTCGGCAATGAAAACTCTTGATTTTTCGCTTTATCTATAACAAATTTAAACCTCTCTTTAAATGCTCTTAAATCTGAGCGGTTTAATTTAGCAATCTCTTTAATTATTGAGTAGTATTCTAACTTTTCTGGCTTGAGTCGAATTTTTTCCTTGAAGTTTTCAATAATAAATGAGACGTCAAATTCACCTTCATTATGAATCAGATTTTTTAGGTTATTTATATAATTTGGGTTAATTTCTGAAACATCTGTTGTTTCGATATAATGTCCAAGAATATATTGCTCTGGATAAATATTTAATATGTCCTTATGCTTTGAATACAGTAATTCTCTAAAATTTAAGTAATCCCTAATTTCAAAAGGAGTTATTAGAAGATTACACATACCATTATAATCTTCAATATGAAAAAGGTGTATAAATCCAACAGCCTGACTTTGGTAAAATTTTAGAAATCTATTTTTTTTTGAAAGCGAATCATCACAAGAATACGCAATTAGCTTAATTGGAGTGTTTTTTCTGGCTTCGGAAACATTAAGTATGTGTCCTTTTTCATTTTCGATTGATATGTCTGTATAATTCTCAAAGTATTTTATCGTATCCTTAATCTGCTTTACAGCTTTTCTTAATATTTTGCGACCAAACCAGTTTTCAATATTTCCATCATTCGTTTTATTTCTTTCCTTGATTTGGGTAATTAAAAGTAGGTCATCTAGCCACACAACGTTGTCAGCTAGTTCCAATTCTTCTCCTTTTTCATTCTGTTTAAACTTAGTAGAACTAAAGCTAAATTCTTTAAAAAAGTATGTAGAATTTAAGTCTGCGATATGTGCTTCTGATTCTGTCATTTTTTAATGTGTGGTAACGGCAGTCTGTCTAATAACCTAAAGCAACTCGCTTAGATTCTTATATTTCTTCATTTTCATAGACAACTACCTAAATATATTACTGTCAAGTTTTACTTTTTAGACAGTCTGACGGTCTTGCTAAGTTTTCGTGGGTGATTTAAAGAACCAACCTTTCAAACCGCACGGAAGCAAGCCGATTAAATTTATAATTTTAAGCAAATCCATTTAATTGGCTTGCTGGTGTTTATTAATTGCACTAAACTTTCAAACTGCTCATCAGCGCCCATGAAATTTAGCTTTTGTTACCAACCGTTTATCTAATCTTTCCTTGTCTTTATTCTTCAGGGAAAGGAGGTGGTGGCGGAGGTTCAATAGCTTCCATTGGCTCATAGATCTTTGCCTCAGGATTTATTCTTCTCTTTATTCTCCGTAAATAATCAGAATTTGGAACTTGTTCTCCTAATCCCTCCGAATAGAAACAAATTGTATCCTTTTTGTATATCACTCTTAAAAATCGAGTGTTAATACTTTTATTCTTAGTCTCATTGCGACTAACATATTTGAGTAACTCTTCATAATTCAAACTATCTGATTCAGTCTTACTATATTTTGTCTTCGGAAGTTCTACTTCCCAATCTTCTATAAGATATCCTTTAGCAGATGTTTTAATATAGATTTGGTTTCCCTCTTTTGTGAAAATGTCATGTTCAAAATGGAAAGAGCGACAAACGGAAAGGTTTGAAAAGATATGAAGAGTATCTCCTTCATTCATTTTATCTGAAAATTCAATTAAATCAGTTTCTAATTCAAATATTTTCTTTTCACTAGGCAATAGCGAACAACCCCCAATGATAAATATTAAGAATATATATAAAGTGGTTCTTTCCATTCTTGGTTTTTTAATGGTTGGTAACGTTATTGGTAAAGTGCGACGGGTCAGCTTTAGTTTGCGTACTTATCATTAAAGTACTAAAGTTACTAAAATGCAGGAAAGCTCAAAACAGATTTC
>JADGFH010000597.1 GCA_016743925.1 Labilibaculum sp. | reverse complement strand
AAACCTATAACATGAACAGGAAATTTGGCTTTAGAAATTGAATAAATAGCTCCAGCTACGGAGGCAGCTCCTCCCATATCCGATTTCATCAAATCCATGCTGTCTTTTGTTGGCTTCAAACTTAAACCACCAGTATCATAAACAACACCTTTTCCAACAAAAACAATTGGATTTTTGTTGATAGCAACTTCTGGATTCCACTCCAATATGGTGAAAGTTGGCTCATCAAGACTTCCTTTATTAACCGCTAAAAGTCCTCCCATTTTTAGGCTCTCAATTTTTTTCTTTCCAAAAACATCAACAGAAAAACCAGCTTCAGTGCCCATTTTTTGAATCTCTTCACTAAGTTTTTGTGCAGTAAGATAACTTAATGGTTCGTTAACCAACTCTCTTGCAAACTTTACTCCTTCTACTACCGAAATTAACTCCTCAATTTGTCTTTGATTTACCAAGTCACTTCTCAATTCGACAGATTCAAGACTATGTTTTAATTTCGTTGTATCCGAAAAATATTTAAGGAACTGGTAATTACTTAAGGAAATACCTTCCAGAAAAGACAATACTGCTTCTGCATTATTGAGTTGATCAAGAATAAGCAATTTGGAAATTTTGCTGATTTGAACTTTCCCATGCAGTGAGTGTCCATGCTTTCTCATTGCTTCTAAATCTGAAGTTTTAAAAGATTCTTTATCAGAAACAAATAAATACACCTTATTAGTATATCTATTAAACTCAATTAATTCGACATTATCTTTTAGCTGTGCTTCAGCAAAATTGATCTCCTGTTCCGATAGAAGAAGATTTTTGAAATTCTTTGTATTTGCAAGGTAAAGAACATTTTCGTTCTCTCTCGCTTCTTGATATTTATCTAATATTATTTTCATCTATGCAAATGTTAGTTACAACATACAAACTATAATCGATCACCTAAAACTAATATGAGTTAAGTAAAATTTATAGACAAGTAAAAATAATAAAATTCTTTACGGAAAGCATTATGCTATTGAAAGTAAAAAAGCGCAGCTTAATGCTGCGCTTTCACTATAATTTATCTGGGTTTTCTTTAAAATAATTTCGAATTAAAACCTTTTTCAATTCCCTAAGAATAATTAATTCTGTTAGCAAATCAGATTTAGGCACATCAGGATACTTTAACTCTGTTTCTATAATTTGTTTCTCGCTTACATCTATCTGATACAATAAAAGTACTAGTCGATGATAATCACGATCGAGCAAATGAATCAAATGCTCTCTCAATTGAGAAAAAAGTACCGTATAAGCATCATTTATTTCACCTGAAAATTTCACATCCATCCCAAATTGATCAAAATCCTTTTCAATTTGCGCCGCAACTTGCCTTATAATTTCTGCTCTATCGCGATAAGGCTCAATACTTAAATTTTTAAAATCAGGTAATTTCATATTCTTACTACTCAACTACATTATTGTACGAATACATTACTGCCTCCAACTCTCTTAACAATTCTCTTTTGTTATGATTTGGATAGTATACATATGAATCTAAACAAACAACTTTATTATTTTTCTTATCAAGGAATGTAATGTTTAGGAACGGTCCACCCATAAAATCATTTTCAACCCTCCATAAACCTCTTGTTTCAGAAGCATAATTCCCCATAAATTCAAAATAACGATTTGATATTGGATAACCTTTCTCTGTAGTCATATAAGATCCATCAAGTGGTCCAGGAACAAAATTACCAAGCAATATATTTCTCTTTTTCACCACAGCGTCTTTTGTAAATGAATCTTCAGAAATATAATCGTAAGTATAAATGAACATCCCTTGACTTGTAGTTGGAGTTTCCTTACTAATCCAAAGAAAATCACCTTCCTCTTTATTAAGAGTATATCCTGAAGGGAATGTTAAGGTGAAATTATATTTCTCTTTTAGCTTGTCAAAAACCTCTTGAACAGTATTCTTTTTAAATACTTTAAGTATGCGTTTGCGCTCACCCAAATGAAAATATGAAGTAATCTTAATTCTATTATCGATTAACATCTTAATCATCTCTTTGTTGTTCTTTGCCTCAATCTTCATAAAAGATTGGGTTTTGGCATACACTTCATCTTTTACCGATATTTTACTTTCTGTAACTTTCGATGAAACTCTTAAGTCTAGTATGCTTCTATGTGTTTTAAACATGCTTGAAAAAGCATTGTGCGAAAGGTGAAGAATGTCAAACAAAGGTTCATTCTGTGGCAATCCAAACTGAGTATCATTTAGTACTGATTTTAAGGAATCACCAACACTTCCTTCGTACAAGGCATCGTTAATTAACACCAAAACTTCGCCAGACTTCCCTGTTACAACAGGCCTTAATCCTTTTGTTGTTTTTTTGCAAGAAGACATACTTACAACTACAAACAAACAAAGCGTAACTACTTGAATTATTCTCTTCATAATATTTAATTTACAGAGACAAATGTTTCTATTCGTAACGAATTATTTTTAAAACCATTCCAGGCTCTATAGTCTTAGAATGACTCATACTATTCAACTCAACAAGATCACCAACCGAATCGATATCAAACTGGTTCGCAATAGAATTTAAACTATCACCAGATTGTACCTGATACAATAAAAATTTACTCTTACGCAATAATGGATCTCTTTCCGGTTTTTGCGCTAAAGTATCCGAAGGGTAAACCCAAATCTTCAATTTCTGCCCAACAAATATATCTGGACTACTCATACCATTCCATTCTTTAATGTTATTAATGGTACATCCATACTTCATTGCTATCTTATGAAAATACTCTCCTGATTCTACATTATGAATAAAGCAAAATTTATCCTTTGTAGAAGAAAGATCTTTTTGCAAATCAAGATATTTCTTAGGAACATCCTTCATGCCATAAATGATTTCTTCAGAATCGATAAAAGCTCCAATTTTTCCAATAGGCAATACCAACTTTGCTGGAAGTTCGCACAATGGAATTAAATCTTTTTTATAAATAGGATTTAACTCTCGAACAGCATTAACAGGAAGATCTAAAACTTTAGCAACATGCTGAAAAGACAATGGTTTACTTACATTAACCTTAGAAATTCTAAAATAAGGATATTCATTTTTAGACGGTACAATATTGTGCTCAGAACTATAATTCAACACATAATTGACTGCGATAAAAGCTGGTACGTAATTTTTTGTTTGATCTGGAAGATATGGAGAAATAGCCCAAAAATCTGTTTTACCTCCAGCACGATGGATGGCTTCTCTAACAACCCCAGGGCCTCCATTATATGCAGCCAAGGCTAATTTCCAATCCCCAAAAATACGATGCAAATACTGCAAATATTTGCAGGCAGCTTCAGTTGATTTTTCAGGATCCATACGCTCATCAATGTACGACGTAATTCTTAAGTCGAACATTTTACTGGCATTGTACATGAATTGCCATAATCCCATTGCTCCTGACCTCGATCTAGCCTTAGGATCCAAAGCTGATTCGATTACGGACAAGTACTTTAACTCTAATGGAAGGTCATATTTATCCAGATATTCTTCGAATAATGGAAAGTACAACTCCGATCGTTCTATTATTTTGGCTGTTTTTTCTCTATGACGAATAGCATACGCTTCGATATAACGTCTAACAATGGGCTTAAAATCCAATTGTATTGGACTTTCTGAATTCAATCGATCCATTCTTTTCTGATAAATATCATCAGAAAAAACGGGAATAAAATTTGCATCAAATACCGCATTAATGGGAAGTTCTTCTTTTAATATTTCATCGGTAAAATGAATTAACCGTTGGTTAATTTCCTGAACATTATCAGGTTTCTTCTTATGTAGAATACGAAAAGTAGACTGTGCATATAAGGGCGCAGCAAACAAGAAAGAAATAAAAAAAAGAAGTAAATTTTTTCTCATATATATAAGCAATTAATTGCTCCTAAATTTCGTAAAATAATCTGAATTGATGATAAATTCTCCAACCAAAATAACATAAATAAAGCACTTTTATGCAAATGTTTAGGTCAAAATGAATCTAAATAACTAAAAAGTTAGTTTTCAACTAATTATTTTTGAAATAATGAGATAAAAAAAAGGTAGGAGATTCTCCTACCTTTTGAATTAACTATTTATTAGTTGATTCTTTATCTTTATTTTCTTTGTTATCTTCCTGATCAGTGGCTTTTTTAAATTCCTTCATTCCTTGCCCC
>JADGFH010000596.1 GCA_016743925.1 Labilibaculum sp. | reverse complement strand
AATACAAGTAGATTATGACTTGTATATTTTAAAACAATACGATAGGTAATAGCAATTTATCATTAAATTTGAGATCTTGTAAAAAATCCAATTCTTGCCTTTAAGTAGGCTATTGATTGGGTTTTATTAGTGACCAAATAAGATAAATCCACATGATTCGAAAAGTAACATTACTTGCACTCATTTTACTTTCATTAATAGGATGTAAGTCCAAAAATCAATCGCTAACAAGGGTAAGACAAATAAATCAAGATTGGGAGTTTTCCCAAGTAGGAAAAGAAGAATGGCTTCCTGCAGAAGTGCCTGGATGTGTGCATACCGATCTCTTATCTAATGAAAAAATTGAAGATCCTTTTTATCGATTAAACGAAAAAGAATTGCAGTGGATTGATAAGGAGGATTGGGAATATAGAACAAAAATCAATATCGAACCTGATTTATTAAAACGAGATAGAATTGCTCTTGATTTTAAAGGATTAGATACTTATGCAGACGTGTTTATAAATGATTCGCTGGTGCTTACCGCTGATAATATGTTTCGGGCATGGGAAGTAGATGTGAAGCGATTTTTAAAGGTGGGTCTTAATGAGTTACGCTTGTATTTCCATTCTCCAATAGCCGAAGGTGTAAAAAGATACGATGCCAATGGTTTTGTGATTAAGGTATCGGAAAATGATATGGCCGAATTGGGAGAGGTTGAAGGTGGAAAAAGAGTTAATGTTTACACTCGAAAAGCCGCTTGCCATTACGGATGGGACTGGGGACCTAGATTGGTAATCAGTGGTATTTGGCGTCCGGTGTTTTTAAAAGCATGGAATAAGGCTAAGATTAATGATCTTCAAATTGTTCAAAAGGCAGTAAGCAATGATGTTGCCAATTTTACTGCAATCTTGGAGCTGGTATCCGAAAAGGAAATGATGACTACTGTTCAGATTGAAAATGAGGGGGCATTATTGACTTCATCGGAAATTCAATTGAAAAAAGGCCTTCATAATTATTCTATAGCGTTCGATATTAAGGATCCGAAATTATGGTGGACAAATGGATTGGGAGATCAGGTTTTGTACACCATAGCTGCTAAGGTAAATACGGATGATGGATTTGTTAAGGCCTCCCAACGAATTGGGATAAGAACGATAGAATTTGTTCGGGAGAAGGATAAAAAAGGCACTTCTTTTTATTTCAAATTAAATGGGGTGCCCGTATTTATGAAAGGAGCAAATTACATTCCCAATGATGCATTTCCATCTCGCGTAAGCAAAGAAAATCTGCAAAAAGTTGTGAATACAGCTAAAACTTCCAATATGAATATGTTGCGTATTTGGGGAGGTGGTTATTACGAAGATGATTTGTTTTATGATTTGTGCGATGAGGCAGGAATTTTAGTATGGCAAGATTTCATGTTTGCCTGTGCAATGTATCCGGGTGATGAAGCATTTTTAAAATCTGTTAAAGAGGAAGCAATATATAATATTAAACGCTTACGAAATCATCCAAGTATAGCTCTTTGGTGTGGCAATAACGAGATTTTAGTTGCGTGGAAAAGCTGGGGTTGGCAAAAAAGCGAAGAGAAGAAAAATAAAGCGAATGCCGATAAAATGGGCAAGGCATATGAGGATATTTTTCATAAAATACTACCCGAGGCGGTTGAAATGTACGATGCGTCCAGATCCTATTGGGCTTCAAGTCCATCTTCAGGAAAAGGATTGGTGAATGACTTAATTAATGGCGATGACCATTATTGGGGAGTTTGGTGGGGAAAAGAGCCATTTAAGAATTATGCTACACATATTGCTCGTTTTATGAGTGAATACGGTTTTCAATCCTTCCCTGAAATGAAATCGGTGAAGAAATATACTACGCCAGAAGATTACGATATTCTATCTGATGTGATGAATTCGCATCAACGTTCTTCAATAGGTAATGAGACTATTGAATATTATATGCTTAAGGATTATAAAAAGCCTAAAGATTTTGAGTCGTTTCTGTATGTAAATCATGTGTTGCAAGCAGAAGGAATCAAATTTGCTTTGGAAGGACATCGCAGAGCAATGCCCTATTGTATGGGGAGTTTGTATTGGCAAATTAACGATTGTTGGCCAGTGGCTTCGTGGAGTTCAACCGATTATTATCAGGAATGGAAAGCACTTCAATACTACGTGAAGAAAGGTTTTGAACCTCTTTTAATTTCTCCATTTATCGAAGAAGATGTAGTAAAAGTGGGAATTGTTAATGATCATTTGAAACTTATAAATGCAAAGCTGAATTTAAGAATGATTGATTTTGCAGGCAAAGAGCTTTGGTCAAAATCAGAAGACATAGCCATTGAAAAGAATTCTAGTACCCTCTGCTTCGAGTCAAAATTGACTGATTTCTTAAAAGGAAAAGACCCTGAAAATCTGTTGTTTGCTGTAGAAATAATGCAAAATGGAAAGCTAATTGCAGATAATGTGATTTACTTTAAGCCAGTTAAAGATCTGAACTTACCTATGCCAAAAGTCGATTACCATATCAACGAAAGTAAAAATGGATTTGTAATAAGTATAAAAACTGATGTGTTGGCTAAAAATGTCTTCTTGACCATGGGTACAGAAGACGGTTTCTTTACCGATAATTACTTTGATTTGCTGCCTGGTAAATCTGTTGAGATTCAGTTAAACACATCTATTTCATTGGAGAAACTGAAGGAAGTATTGAAGATTCAAACTTTAGATGCTACCTATTAAGGTTAGACTAAAAGATTTAATATCTGATAATTTTTTCATGCAATTAAAGACAGGCCAGAAGCTAAAGTACTTTTTAAAGAAGATTCAAAAACGAGGAGTTGAAAAAAATATCGAAGGTGAGCAACTGTAAGCTTTTTAAATGGGTTTGCTTAAAATATAAATTTATCAGAATAGATATGAAACAAAGAAAACAAACGACAGCACTATTATTACTAGCTGTATTAAGTCTTTTTAGTTGTCATCATGGCAATGCTTTAAAGCAAGAACGTCCTAATATTATCTTAATAAACGTGGATGATATGGGATGGAAAGATGTCGGCTTTATGGGAAGTCAATATTATGAGACACCTAATATTGATAAATTAGCATCCGAAGGCATGATATTTAACCAAGCATATGCTGCAGCCGCAAACTGTGCGCCAAGCCGAGCCTGCTTGCTCAGTGGCTTAAATACGCCTAGGCATGGTGTGTATACCGTAGAATCCTCAGAAAGAGGCAAAAGTAAAGATAGAAAACTCATTCCTACTCCGAACAATTATACCCTTGATGAGGATTTTTTATTATTTCCAGAACTTCTTAAAGAAAAAGGCTATACAACTTGTCATGCCGGAAAATGGCATGTTACTAAAAGCCCAACAAATATGGGATTTGATGTAAATATTGGAGGCTCTCATGCAGGAAATCCTGGGAGTTATTATCCGCCATACAAAAATGTACCAAGCATTAAAGGGACCAACAACGAATACCTTACTGACCTAATAATGGACAAAACCCTTGATTTTGTTAAGGAAAATCATCAGGATCCTTTCTTTCTTTACTATTCGCCCTATGCCGTACACACCCCAATTCAGCCAGTGAAAAGTTTATTAGATAAGTACAATGCAAAATCACCTTCTGATGGACAAAATAATGCGAAATACGCAACAATGGTTGAAAATTTGGATCGAAATATTGGGCGATTAATCACTTTATTGAAGGAAAAGAAGGTGTATAAAAATTCATTCATCTTTTTTACTTCTGATAATGGAGGGGTTTATAAAGTGACGAAGCAAAAGCCCTTGAGAGCAGGTAAAGGGTCTTATTACGAAGGCGGTATTAGAGAACCCTCTTTTGCTGTATGGCATGGAAAAATTGAGGCTGGAAGCATAGAAGAAACGCCGATAACGAATCTTGATATTTACCCGACCATCCTAGAGGCTGCTGGTGTTGTAAAACCCAAAGATAAAGTATTAGATGGGGTGAGTTTATTGTCTCTTCTCACTAAAAAAGAAGAATTAAAACCACGTTCATTATTTTGGCATTTCCCTATTTATTTGGAGGGGGGTAATATAGATTGTCAAGATCCGCTGTTTAGAACAAGGCCTGGATCTGCAGTTCGTAATGGTGACTGGAAACTTATTCAATTTTTTGAAAATAATGATATCGAACTTTATAATTTGAAAGAAGATATATCCGAACAACATAATATCTGT
>JADGFH010000595.1 GCA_016743925.1 Labilibaculum sp. | reverse complement strand
TTATCAACAACGGTTGAACGGCTCTATTTATTCAATTTTATTTATTTTCTTACATACAGTATACGAAGGCTTCTATTTCAACCAGTAATTCGTCACGACACACATCGGATAACAAATAAATGAATGAAGCAGAAGGATATCTTTTTTCGCATATATTATGGATTTTTTCAAAATCCTTTTCATTTTTGATATAAACACGCATGGCATCAATTCGTGAAGCTTCAAACATTTTATATCCATCCAAATTTTCTTGATCAACTAAACTTTCAATATTTTCAAATGTTAATATTGTTTGTTTCGCAGCATCATCAATAGACAAACTTTCTTCTCCAATGATTGCAGCTGTTCCAGATACAAATACCACTGACGTATCCTGATCAACAATTAGTTTAGCTCTTTCGAATTTAGGTGTTGACTTTTGTTTTAAATACAAATCATTTTCTCCTAACAAAACTTGTTCAGAATATACATGAGCATCAATTTGTCGAGGATTCTTTATGGCAAATTCGTCATCATGCCCTTGTACGGCAATCAAATCAATTACTAAAGGACCAAATTGAGTACCGATTCCAGTAGCTGCAGGATATCCATTAGCCCATTTTGTTTTTTGATAAAATAAGGTTCTTGAATCATTGAATTGCTGATAATGCTGAAATTCTTTATCAAATTCTGTAATTTTCGGGATATAATTCCATTGCCTGATAATTGATTCAGGCTTCATCCCTTCCTTTTTCAGTATTTCATCTATCACCAAAAATATTTCATTCCCCTGTGAACTTATTGTCTCAGAGGTCGCTACCTTCATACCTGAAAGGTAAAGTGACTTACGATTTTCTTGCTTAACAAGTGCATAGGTAAAACCAAGATGATTTTCATAAGATAGCTCGGCATCATCAACCAAATATATTAACTCAACGCAAATACTCCCCTTTAATGGTTTTTGCGCTACATAGCTTACAGCAGGTAATTCTTTCCCATATTTCTCACGAATCATACTGTTCATCCAATCTATTTTAGATTGATAATCGTCATCTGAAAAACACTCCACAAAAACAGACATCTTCAACAGTCCATCAACATGCTTAATCTTGGATAAAATATCCTTAAATGCACACTTAAAGTCATCATTTACAAACGTATGAACAACCTCAAATTTTATATTCAACATATCAGAAATAATTACTATAATGAATTTATATACTCTATTAATTGATTCACTTCGCGTTTTTTCAAACGAACTTTGCTTAAACCATGTTTTTTCACAGTAAACAATTCATCCAAATCGGATGCACTTCCATCATGCAAATAAGGCGAGGTACGCCAAACCTCCATTAAAGTAGGAGTATCCCATCCGCCTTCAAACTCTACCTCTCCTATTTCATACTTCTCTAAATCAGTAAAAAGAGGACCACTGTGGCAAGAATTACACTTTGCTTTTTTAAATACAGCTCTGCCCAATTCAGCTTTTTTAGAAAATTTCCCATCTTCCATATATGGACTTGGAAGTGGTTTCAAAGATTTCAGATATTCATCAACAGCCTCAGTTCTTTCTGGTTCAACTTGTGCAAATTGAATATGCACAAAACCTGCTCGAACAGCTGTTTCGGCATCAGGACGTATGCCTGTAATCATAGCGGGAGGAGTTCTATGTGAAAACAGCATACTCTTGCAATTCTTAGGGTTTCCAATTCCATCGTTTAATAAATCCCAATTCATTCCATCGGTTCTGGCCTCTCCTGGATGACATCCATTACACGATTGCCATCCCTGAAAACAATAACTAGCATCGTTAAAATATTTTTCACCTTTCTGGATAATATCTTCCTTAAAATCTGGATTATAATTTATACCAGATACACTTAAATCTGATCGCTCAACAATTGATAGTGTATCCGAAAAGAATGTAGGTATCAATATCATTTCTTCATCCATAATGAAATTCCGTGGTCCATTTCCTTTAATAGATAGGCGATTGCGTATTTCTTGTAAAAACCTCAAATCGTAAGACATCGTTTCACCATCTACCGTATTCTCAATACGCTGCACCAATTTAGGATAATTGATAACACTAATGTCATGTGTACCTGATTGACTAACTATCAAATGCTTTTCATCACATTGTAGACCCCACACACCTGCTGCTCCTGCCTCTGGCTCATCTACTAAAAATGTTCCTATTAATCTCTTCTCTTTTGTCTCAATAACACTTACACCACTAGTATTCATCCAACCTTGTTGTAATTGAGATGTTGGAACCTGAAAACGTCCCAAATTGTGAGAAATAAATAAATACTTACCGTCTGGAGAGAGACATGCATCACGAAGAGCATTACTACCATTTGTTAATGGAATTTGGGTAATTGTCTTAAAGGATGTAGCAGATACTACATTCACTTTAGCGGTGACCACTTCGAGATCTGCTCGCTGATGTGGTAAAAAATTTGCAACATATAATTCTGTCTCATCCTTACTTAAAATAACTACGCTAGGCTCTCGTTCCATTTTAACACTACGAGAAAGCTTCATAGATCCAAGGTCTACTTCAGACAAAGTATTTTGATACTGATTACATACATATAATTTCGATCCATTTTTGTTGATGACAGGAGATGTAGCTCCCATTCCAAGTTTTATTTTGGATTCAATTTTCCTACTTGTTAAATTGATTCGGGTAAGAAATCCTTCCCCATAACTACTGGTAACATATAGCTTATCTTCGTATATCGCCAAACCAGTAGGTGACTCCTTTAATTTCCAAGTTTTAAGAACTTCCCAACTATTTCGTTTCATTAAAACAATCGCATTGGCTTTCTTCTGGGCCATTACTATATTCTCTTTGTTGGCTGTAAATACAATATCTACTGTTCCCAACACATTACTTTCCTGAGCTTCCATATAAAAAGGACACAGAAACAACAAAAAAGCAAACATTTTCACTATACTCAATTTCATAGATATATTATTTTAAAGCTTATAACCGAATTGTTGAGAAATAGATAAACACACGTCGCGAATCGCTCCCCCTACCTCTTCAAATTTTTCAAATGGCAATCGAGCCGAAGGTGCTGTCACCCACAATGCTGATATTGGATAACCATACTGATTAAAAATTGGAGCTCCAACACAATGCACCCCTTCCAATTCCTCTGCATAGTCAATACCATAACCACATTCCCGAACCTTTTCAAGTTCTTTCTTAAATCCCTTAATATTCGTAATTGTTCTATCATTGAATTTCTCAAACGAGGTAGTATTCAAAATGGCTTCACACTCTGAATCGGGTATAAATGCCAGTATTGCCTTCCCTGGTGCAGATGGATGTATATGAAAACGCTGTCCAACTTTTAGCATAAAGGTAAAAGGGTGAGATCCCAAAACTTGTTCTAACAAAACACCTTCACCTTCTACAATCGCACCTAAAAGAACTGTTTCTCTTAAATCTTCACGCAAGGATCTCATGAGTGGTAAACACTTTTCTATTAAACTAGACTCCGAAAGAGTTGATAATCCAATGTGCAAAAACTTTTTAGACAAGCTAAATAAAGAAGGATGTTCAGATTTCACCAAGTAACCACGATCAACTAAAGTTTGAGTAATCCTAAAAATGGAACTCTTCGGAAATCCTAATCGCCCTTGTAATTCTGTCAAACTCAATCCATTTGGACAATCCTTCAATAGTTCAATTATCGATAATGCTCTTTCTAAATTAGGAACAGAATAAGATTTTTCAATCTCTTTAATTTTATCCTCCTCTTGTTTCATATATGAATCTTCGTTTTGCTTTTAGAACTTCTTCCCAAATATATCTATTTTTTAGGATATTACATATTTTTCTTTAAATCTTTTCCATATATTAACTCTTGGTTCATATATGAATCATTCTCTTTATACTTAATCTGAATTTAAGAAAAATACATTAATAATTGTCTGAAATTCTTCATCAGTAATATATGTCTTTTGCATAAATTATATTTTTAAACAACATCCTTAGAAGTCATCATCGAGTAGTGTAGGAATCCGTCTTTGACCTGCCGATGGCATCACCCAAAAGAAATATTGCAAGAGACTTAAATTTCATTCTTACTATCTGAAACCAGAAATGAACCTTTCCCACTATTCATTTCAAAAAAAAATCGCAATAAAGTTTCCCTTACTGCGATTTAAATCATACTATTTAATAATTTACATTATATTTTTCTGCCATTTC
>JADGFH010000594.1 GCA_016743925.1 Labilibaculum sp. | reverse complement strand
TTTTATCTGTTCCTAACAATTAAATTCGATTTTTAGATTATACTTAGATTATTTAGCAGTTTATTCAGCTGGTAATCTTTTTTATTAGATATTAATAAAAAGAGTAAAATGCAGTACAAGAAAATAATATTTCTTTCTTTTTTAATTGTTCTGGGCTTTTCTGTAAAAGCTCAATATACGCATGTTCAGGAGTCTGAAATAGAAACAAATACGGATACTTTAGGGATTGTAAATGTTATACAAGATGCTAGGGTGGATGAATTGTTAAAAACAGATCAAATTATTAGTGCTAAGAATCCTGGTTTTACAGGATATCGTGTGCAAATTTTTTCTGGCAGAAGTACCGATAGAGAACGTGCATTTAAGGTGAAGGAGGAATTTAATGAATTATTTCCTGAAGAAAGAGCATATGTGGTATACAAAGCTCCTGATTTTCGTGTACGTGTTGGTAATTTCAGAAGTAAAATTGAATCGATCGAGCTTTATAAAGCTTGTATAGAATATTTTCCAAATTGTTATCCGGTAAAAACCAGAATATTATTTGCGGATTTAATTCCTATTCAAAAGGAAGCGGAGGAAGTGATTTTGGAAGAAGTGACAGAATAACAAATACAATCTAAATAACCATTTAAGAAGTAAGTAATGAGTGACCAACTAAAGCACGAGTGCGGTATAGCAATGATTAGATTGCTTAAGCCTCTTGAGTACTATCAGGAAAAATACGGTTCCTGGAGATATGGTATTCAAAAACTCTATCTGTTGATGGAAAAACAACACAACAGAGGACAGGAAGGAGCGGGAGCTGTTGGATTGAAATTGGATATGGCACCAGGGAATAAGTACATTCACCGCCAGCGTTCATGTAGCGATCAACCAATAAAAGATGTTTTCGATGGAGTTTATGGAGATCTTGCGAAAGCTGAAGCAAATGATCCTGAGAAATTTAATGATCCGGTGTGGGCAAAAGCTAATTTGCCATTCGCAGGAGAGTTGTATTTAGGACATTTAAGATATGGAACTTTTGGTCGGAACAGTATCGATTTTGTTCACCCGGTTATGCGAGAGAATAATTGGAAGTCAAGAAACCTTGTGTTAGCGGGTAACTTTAACTTGACTAATGTTGATGAGCTTTTTGATGTTTTGGTAGGTTTAGGACAGCATCCTAAAGATTATACAGATACAGTTACCATCTTAGAAAAGGTAGGTCATTATTTAGATGAGGAAAATCAAATGTTGTTCCGTCAGTATAAGAACGATGGTTTATCAAATAAAGATATTTCTCCTCGAATTGAAGAGAGTATAGATATCCAAAAAGTACTTTCAAGCGCAAGTAGAGATTGGGATGGAGGATATGCTATAGCAGGTATGTTTGGTCATGGCGATTCTTTTGTGATGAGGGATCCTTGGGGAATTCGCCCAGCATTTTATTATAAAGATGATGAAATTGTTGTGGTTGCCTCTGAACGACCAGTTATTCAAACTGCTTTAAATGTAAAAGCAAATACAATTAAGGAAATTGAACCTGGAAATGCTGTAATTGTTCGTAAAAACGGCGAGGTTGATGAGGTTCCTGTGCGTGTTGCTCAGAAAAGAAGATCTTGTTCATTTGAGAGAATCTATTTTTCCAGAGGAAGTGATAAGGATATTTATAAGGAAAGAAAAAAACTGGGTCATTTATTGACTCCAGCCATTCTAGATACTATTGATCACGATATTAAAAATACAGTTTTTTCATTTATTCCAAATACTGCTGAGACTGCATTTTATGGTATGATGGAAGGTGTTCGTGATCATTTAACAGAACAGAAAAGACAGCAGATTCATGATTTAAATGGAAGCTGGACTGAGGAAAAACTTCAGGAAATTATTTCTGTTGAGCCTAGAGTTGAAAAGATTGCCATTAAGGATGTGAAGATGAGAACCTTTATTACCAACGACGAAGGTCGTGATGATTTGGTTGGTCATGTTTATGATGTAACTTATGGTGTCGTTAAAAATCAAAAGGATACTTTGGTTGTAATTGATGATTCTATCGTGCGAGGCACTACTCTTAAGCAGAGTATTCTTCGAATATTAGATCGCTTACATCCAAAAAGTATTGTAATTGTATCATCAGCACCTCAAATTCGATATCCAGACTGTTATGGTATTGATATGACTCGTATGGGTGAATTTATTGCTTTTAATGCTGCTATTGCAATGTTGAAAGAGCAAGGAATGAAAAGTGTAATTGATGAGACCTACAAGAAATGTAAAGCTCAGGAAAATCTTCCTAAGGAAGAGATTGTGAATTACGTAAAAGAAATTTACAAGCCTTTTTCTGCTGAAGAAATTTCTGGAAAGATTGCAGAACTTCTAACTCCTGAGGTTATGGATGCTGAGGTTAAGATTGTGTATCAAACAATCGAAAACCTTCACGCTGCATGTCCTGAAAATAAAGGAGATTGGTATTTTACAGGAAATTACCCGACACCAGGAGGGAATAAGGTTGTGAATACATCCTTTATAAATTACTGTGAGGGGAATGATAAAAGAGCGTACTAATTATAGTTTCCTATAAAAATAAAAACCCGCTTTGAAAAAGGCGGGTTTTTTTATTGGGTAGGGAATAAAAAAAAGCATTCTGTTAAGAATGCTTTTTGCTATTATTTCTTTTTGAAAATATTCAATTTAGGAGCCTTTGGTAATTTGATTTTTAAGAATGAAAGATAAGAAGAAGTGTGTCTGTCAATTTTCTGATCGTAAACATCTCCAATTGTAATCATTATACCAGTTTCTTCTACATCGCCAAAATGTGTATTTACTGCTGTTCCAAAGCATTTCATTGTTGGCGAAAGACCCATGTAAGCATTAATTAGTGGAGGAATATTTTCTCCATTTCTGCGAACATTTTGCGATAAAACTTTATAGTTCTCTTCAAATGTATCGAAACAAAAATCTTTTGCTAGCGCCTCAGTGTCCATGTTTGTAATAAGAGGAGTTGTTGGCGTTGCGAGTTTATCTGGATCGTTAAACATTCTATCCATAAAGTACAAGATGTGATTTCTTGCATCTCTGTTAAAATCAGGATACATGGTAACTTTACCAAAGAAATATTTAATCTCAGGATAATCAATAATTAATGAACCTAAACCATCCCAAAGGTTATCTAAAGCATATAAACTTTTTCTGCCTTTTTTTATTGATTGGTAGTCAGGTTGAACGAAAGATCTTCCTAATTCAATGGTATGAGGCATATAATCCTTCTTAAATTCATCAGAAAAATTAAATAATCTGGAAGTTGCTAAATAGGTTTTCCCATTTTCATCAATAGGAGCATCCTTGCATAAAATATAACGATAACCACCAAGAATTTCTTTGGCTTTAGGATCCCAAACTATTAATTGATGATATGGTTTTTCGTCTGTGTCAAAAAGGTCAATATCTATGTCTTTTCCAGTTCCACCACCAGCTTTACGGAAAGTAATTTCACGTAAACGACCAACTTCTTTCATTAAGTTTGGAGAGTTGTGATGTGTGAAGCTATAGATTTCATTCGAGCCCTTGTTGGTCTTGCGTACAAATCTTTCTTCAGTCAACTCCTTTTCAAGTTCCTCTCGCGGTACAGGGGGAATAATTTCTTTCATCACGTGGTGTATTATTTCCTTAAATTAAGGAATATTATTACTTGATTTTCTCTTTAATTAAAATGGATTTCGAAAATACCTACTTTATGGTCAATAATGAAATGTATGGTAACATTATTTGATTAAATAGTTTTAATCTTATTTAATTGAAATTATTGATCCGTTAAATTGTAGGTTTCTCTTTTCATTTTTTCAGCCCACTTATCATACGATAAACTACTATCAAAGGTTTGGTAAGGAATCGGTTTGCCTATTTGAACTGTAAATTTTTTCCCTCTTTGCTTAAAGAGCTCATTTGGCAAATATAACATTTCCAAATTAGTTTTTAAACCCAGAAATTTTCTAAGATTAGCTAGATTGTAAAAAAAGTTAGAATTTCTTCCATCAATATGAAGTGGTACAATGTCGCGTTTGTGTTTTTTTGCTTTCGCGATAAAGCTTTTTTTCCAAGCTAAATCTTCAATTTTCCCTTTTTGCTTTCTTGATACTAGTCCTGCAGGAAAGGTAAGCATTGTAGATTTTGATTGATATGCTTCTTCGATTATTTTTGCTGCTTCTTTCGCTTGTCCACCATGTTTGTTG
>JADGFH010000593.1:3295-4215 GCA_016743925.1 Labilibaculum sp. | reverse complement strand
AACAATAACTCCTGGAAATAAAATAGCATCAATAACACCAGCAATAAAACTCCAAGCTACTAACGTAGAGCTAACATATAGTATCCCCGACAAATTATTGCCTACAATGATTTTAGTCAAATAATCTTTTTCCTCTTGTGAGTAATTTTCTAATCCCTCAACATAAGTACAAAAACTACTTTTTGCGCATGCACATTTTTCCTGATAAGAGATATCATTTCCCATATACAAATCCTACTTTTTAAATAATTGTTGGTACATATTTGAAATCCCTGCTCGATATATTAAGAAACAACTAAAAACTAAGGCTATTATCGCCATACCAAACAATTGCCCCCCATCATTCTCCCCATTGTATTGCACTATTATGCCTATTGGCGTAAACAAATGAAAGCCTAACGCACCAATCATTATACCGATAGTAATTAGAGCAGCATATTTCCATAAATTAGGTAGAAAAAACATAACTCCGGCAATCAATTCGATGATTCCAACACCAAACCTACCCCATGGTTCCATGCCAATTGTTGAAAAAATGTGAACAGCTTCTGGATGTCCAGAAAATTTAAAATGTAACGTTTGTATTAAAATGATTGCTGTTACAATTCGAAGCAACATTTCCACAGTATTATATTTCTTCTTTGATTTCATCATCAGTTTCTTTTTTCTAAATCTACTAAAATTGTAATATTTTTCAGAATTTACATACGCCTACAATATATGATCATTTTCTTAAGTAAACTGTGAGCTATATTACATTTTCTTTTTATTAGATACTTCACCCCTCCATTTATCCAGAATCTATCTTTAGAACAAGTATTTAATAATTATAAACGCATTTTGAAAACAGAGCTAAAAACCTTATTTTTAATAGGAATCGAAGTTCAGTGATATCTTTACAAGAATACTATGGATAATCT
>JADGFH010000593.1:0-3285 GCA_016743925.1 Labilibaculum sp. | reverse complement strand
AACTGCTACAAGAAATTGAACATCTAAAAACACAAATCACTGAACTTAAGAATAAAAAAATCAATTTAACAAATGAAAGTAGCTACGCTTTCAGCTCTGTTAAGATAATTCATTCAAAATGGGATTTAATCAATAATACAATAAACTGGTCAGCAAGAGCCGAAGAAATTCTGGGCTTCAAAATTGGAAGTTTTGGAAATACCATAGAAAGTTTTCATAGAAATATTCATCCTAAAGATCTTCAAAATTTCATAAAACACTCATCTAACAATATCAATAATCAGTCTAAAGAGTGCCAAGTAGAATTTCGAATGATTAGAGATCAAAAACAAGTTATCTGGATAAATGCAAATGGAAAGATTGAATATGACGCAAAAGGAAATCCTTTAAGTATAAATGCAATACTACTCGACATAACAGAACATAAAAAAACCGATTATGAGCTAAAACAAAAAATTGAGCATTACGAACTTGTCACAGCCGGAACTTATGATGCAATATGGGAATGGGATATAGAAAACAAAACAGCTTACTTATCTCCCAGATGGAAGCAAATGCGTGGTCTGACTGAAAATGAAGTTGAAAATACAGAAGAAATTCTACTTTCAACTATTCACCCTGACGATAAGGATCGTGTTATGATTTCTGTTCAAAACCACTTTGATGGCAAAACTAGTTTTTTTGAAGAGGAATATCGAATTATATGTAAAGACCATTCGATAAAATGGATTCAAGATAGAGGTATTGCCAAAAAAGATAGTCAAGGTAATATTGTACGAATGGCTGGATCTGAATCTGATATTACAAAAAGAAAGCTTGCAGAAAATCAACTTGAAGAGCAAACAAACTTCCTAACTCTTCTTCTAGATCACATGCCTAATCAAATCTTTTGGAAGGACAAGCAGCTAAATTACTTAGGATGTAATAGACAATTTTCTGAAGCAATCGGACTGAGTAATCCAGAAGATGTTATTGGCAAATCAGATTGTGATTTTTATTCTTCTCCCGATCAAATTAACAAACATTGCGAAGAAGATAGAAATGTTGTATTAAACGAAGAAGCTATTTTAAATACCGAAGAAGTTTATCAGAATTATAAAGGTGATGATGCATGGATTTCAACAAGTAAGATCCCTCTTTATCACGACGCTGAAGTAATTGGTTTACTAGGCATCACTACTGATATTACACAAAGAAAAAACACAGAAGAGCAACAAATCTTGACACGTTTAAGATACGAAACGATGTTTAACGATTCACCAATTCCTTTATGGGAAGAAGATTTTTCTGAATTAATAGATTACCTCGATTCGTTAAAACAAAAAGGAATTCAAGATTTTAGAGAATTCTTTGATAAGAATCCTGAAGCACTTTTAATGTGCTCACAGAAAGTAAAAGCAACTGATGTAAACCGAGCTACACTTCAACTTCACCAAGCAAAAAGCAAGCAAGAATTATTAGGAAATTTAGATAAAATTTTCACTGAAAAATCTTTTGAAGTATTTAAAGAAGAGGTAATCGCAATCTCAGAAGGAAAAAATAGGTTCGAAACGGAAGGAGAAATAAAAACTCTTACCGGAGAACCTAGACAAATTTCACTAAAATTATTTATTGATGAGAATTCACCTAAATCAGCAAAAGCACTATTAGCTACAATAGATATTACTGAAAAAAAGAAGGCAGAAGAAGCCTTAAAGGTGAGTGAAAATAAATTTAGACTCTCATTTGAAGCAACAAATGTAGGAATGGTAATTACGAATTACGGGGGCAAATTAATTTCAGTGAATAATGCAATGTGCAATATATTAGGCTATTCGCGAGAAGAATTGGAAAAGAAAACATTTTTAGAAATAACTCATCCAGATGATTTATTAAAGAGTAAAAAGCAATTTCAAGAAAGTGTAAGTAATGCTCAAAATTTTACTATTGAAAAAAAATACTTAAATAAGAATAATGAAGTTAAGTGGGGATTAACCTCGGTAAGCCCAATATTTAATTCCAATCGAGATTTCATGTATGCAATTGGTCATATTCAGGATATCACCAATATAAAGCAAACCGAAGAACAGATATTAACCCACAACAAAGAGTTTGAAAGGTTAAATAACGAATACAAATCTCAAAACCAAGAACTTGTTAAAACTATAGCCATTGCAGAAAAAAGTGATCAATTAAAATCTGAATTCCTACAAAACCTGTCGCATGAAATTCGAACACCAATGAATGCTATCCTTGGCTTTTCAGATTTTCTAGAATTAAAGAAAAACACACCCGAAAAAAGACAACAATACATCAACATCATAAAAAGTAGCGGAAATCAACTACTCAGAATTATAGATGATATTCTTGAAATTTCTGCTTTAGAAACAAAGCATGTTCAAGTTGTTAACAAATCATTTAATCTTAACAATATACTAACTGAACTCTTTACTATTTTTCAACCTAAAGCAAGAGAAAAAGGCATTGCCTTATTCATGAAAAAGGGACTTGCAGACCACGAATCGATTATCTTAACAGATGAGAGTAAATTGAATAAAATTTTTACCAACCTACTTGAAAACGCTATAAAATATACACCGAATGGTTTTATAGAAATCGGTTATAAACCTGTAAAGGACCAGTTGAAATTTTTCGTAAAGGATACGGGACTAGGAATCTCAAAAACTCGTCAAGGACAAATTTTCGAAAGGTTTTCTCAAGGAGAAAGTGAAATAAGTAAAAAAATTGGTGGCTTAGGACTTGGCTTATCGATCGTAAAAGAAAACATTGAATTACTTGGAGGAAACATCGAACTAGAATCAGAAATGGGAGTAGGAAGTACTTTCCACCTAACAATACCTTTTAAAAATGATGGTTCTGATATAATCCTTAATAAGATTAATACTAAAAAAAGAAAGCATAAAATTCTAATTGCTGAAGATGAAGAAATTAACTATTTCTATTTTGAAACCTTACTTGAAGAAATTGCTCCGAATTGTAAATTAATACATGCTAAAAATGGAAAAGAAGCCCTTGAAATGTGTAAAAAGGAAGATTTCGAATTAATCTTCATGGATATTAAAATGCCTGAAATGAATGGTTATGAAGCAACTATTGAAATCAAAAAAATAAAACCTGACTCAACTATTATTGCACAGACATCTTATTCTACAAAAGAAGATCGAGAAAGAGCAAGAATAGCTGGTTGTGAAGATTTCTTATCAAAACCAATTAGTCTTGAAAAAATGCAAAGTATCCTTAACAAATATATATATTTATAAATGAGCTTAACCTAAAGGTAAATTT
>JADGFH010000592.1 GCA_016743925.1 Labilibaculum sp. | reverse complement strand
AGCAAATATTGTATAGTAAGTATTAATTTGGAGATTTATTGGATATCATTTTATTTCGAAAAGTAATCTTTGGGAGTTATATCATAAACTTTTTTGAAACATTTGGTAAAATATGATTGACTACTAAATCCAACCCGAAAGGCAACTTCATTAAACGTGCAGTTTTGTTGTTCTATTAATTCAACAGCTTTCTTTATTCGAACAAGATTTACAAATTCGGTAGTGGTAACACCTGATAAAGATTTAATTTTACGGTGAAGTTGACTTCTACTAATCATTAGTTCATCAGCTAATTTCTCCATACCAAAATTTTCATCGGATATATTATTTTCAATAGCAGATCTCACTTGGTTTAAAAAGAAGTTATCAAGACTTCCTACTTCAATCGTTTTCTTTGATGCAAATTGTCTTTTAAAGTTTTCATGAATTCGTCTGCGCTGTAAGATGATGTTCTCGATTTGAGTAAGCAGAATATTTTCATCAAATGGTTTTGTTAGGTAGGCATCAGCACCTTTATCTAAGCCTGCAATTAAATTCTCAGATGAGGATAATGCTGTTAGTAAAATGATTGGAATGTGGCTTGTTTCTATTTGGGTTTTTAAAATGTTACAAAACTCAAATCCATCCATTTTAGGCATCATAATATCTGAAATTACTAAGTCAATCGTATTGTTTTTCAGTATGGAAAGGGCTTCCTTTCCATTAGAAGCATACTCAACCCGGTAATACTTGCTTAGGAAAGAGCAAATAAATGAACGAAAATCAGAATTATCTTCAACCACTAAAATATGGATTATCTTATCAGGTTCATTTTCATGTTTTAATTTGATAGGAGGAGATAATTCTGATTTTTTAAAATTTTTAACCTCTTGGTGGCTTTCAAAGAGGATTTTATGAGCTTTTTGTTTAGCTGGAAGCAAAATGGTGAATTTGGACCCTTTCCCAACAGTACTTTGAGCCATAATTTCGCCTTGGTGCAGTAATGTGTATTCTTTACAAAGGGATAATCCGATGCCACTGCCTTTACTAGTAGAAGCTTCTTTTTTTATCCTTTGTTTACCTTGCTCAAAACGGTTGAAAATTTTCATTAGGTCCTCCCTGTCAATTCCTTGGCCAGAATCTTCGATAGTGATTTCTATAAAATCATCAGAATCTAAATTTCCAAAACTTAATTGATTGGTATGAGTTTTAGTTTGGATACTTAGTTGTTTGCTTACAGTGACTTTAATTTGCCCCTGCTGTGGAATATATTTATAGGCATTCGACAAAAGATTATAGATAATGGTATCAAGTTTTTCTTTATCGGCTTCAATTTTCAAAAAAGGAAATGTTGATTCAAGAATAAATTCTACCTCTTTTGTTTTTGATTTAGAAGAAAAGTTTTTTTGTAATTCTTGAATAAATTCGATAAGTTCAATTTTTGAAACATTTAACTTACTTTTACCTTTGTCTAGTTTTCTAAAGTCGATTAATTGATTGATTAATAATAAAAGGCGATTGGAATTTCTACTAACAACTTCGAGTTCTTCTCGTTGCTCATTTGTGATATTATCTGCTAGAATGAGTCGTTTCAAAGGCCAGGAAATTAAAGTGAGTGGAGTTCGGAATTCGTGAGAAATATTCGTGAAAAATTTCAATTTCATTTCATGGATTTGCTCTTCATTTTCACGATGTTTTTTTTCCAGTAAAATGACTTTTTTAAGTTTTGTCCGTTCATAATAAAAGCGACCAATTAAATAAAGTGTTGAGCTAATTATAATGAGATAGGCGAGATATGCTAATGTTGTTTTATACCAATAACTTTTAATTACAATCTTTATTCGAGTTGGCCTTTCGTTCCATATTCCATCATTATTACAAGCTAATACCTCAAAAATATACTCCCCTGCTTTTAAACTGGTAAATAAGACCGTTCCATTGTTTTTGTTGTCAATCCAATCATCATAGTAATTAACCATCCGGTATTTATACTTATTTTTTTCTGGCATAAGATAATTATCTGCAGAAAAATTAATTCGAAAAGTGTTTTCTTCCGGATTCAGATAAATTTTTTTTATTTCTAAATAATGGGTATAAACTGGATAAATAGCTTTGTTATTTTTTGTAACAATTTTATTTATGATGATTGAAGGTTCTTTTAAGTTTGTTTTTATCAGCTTGGGGTTTATTTTAGTAAACCCCTTTGTTCCTCCAAAATAAAGTATATCATTATCATCACAATATATAGATTGTGGGCTAAATAAATTACTTTGTATACCATCGATGTATACAAAATGTCGATTTGTATTTGTCTTTGCGTTATAAACGATTAGTCCGTTATTGGAGCTAATCCAAATATTATTGTCCGGACCTTCAATTATTCCGTATACATTTTTACCTTTAAGCATACCACTCGCATTGTAATTTTCAAAAGTATTTGTTTGGGAATGATATATTAAAATTCCATTATTTTTAGTGCCTATCCAAATATCACCTGATTGATGTTCCCAAATATAATATATGGTTAGCTTTCCATAGTTTTTAAAAAAAAGGTTTTGGTCAAAATTTTCTATCTCGCCAGTAAGATTGTTAACCTTATGAAGGTTATGCATTGATCCTACCCATAAATTGGATTTAGAATCTTCAAGAAGACAAAAAATGCTCAAATTGGACATTTCATCTTTATTTTGATAGCAAAAACGAATAGATTTTGATTTGAAATCATAAAAATTTAAACCATTTCCATAAGTGCCTATCCACATTCCTTTATCAACCGGGTATAATGAGTATATGTCTGATGAAGATAGATGTGAACCATCTTCTATGCCCTCTTCAAAATGAATAAATTCTTTTTTATTTGCAGGACGGTACCAAAGACCTTGCTTAAATGTTCCTACCCAAAGACCACCTTGTTTGTCTTTGCATAGAGATTTTATATTTACTACTTGTTCGTTTTTTGATATTGGGAATAAATTAAATTGACTAGTGTTTAGGTTTAATAAATTTAAACCACCAACCTCAGTGCCAATTAACAGTTCATTTTTATTAATCTGTAAAAAAGAACTTATAGTATTATCACTTATGGAATTAATGAATGCACTATGTTGATAGGTCTGAATGTTATTATCAGAATGATGAAGCAAAGCAACACCCCCAGACCAGGTTCCTATCCATATTCCTCCTTGTCTGTCTTCAAAAATTTCATAAATTGAATTGTGTGGAATACCTGGATGATTTTCAGGATTAAATCTAATTATTTCAGCACCATTATCCATATATAAACCTTCGTAGGTGCCAAACCATAGCCGTCCATAGGTGTCTTTTTTTATAACACGAACATTTCCCCAGTCATTATTATTGCCAAAAGCGTGTTGCTGAAGCAAATCCCCATTAAAATTATACTGTGATGCGCCTTTGTTCTCAAAGCCTACCCATATCTTATCTTTTTCGGCTAAAATAGTATTTACCTTTGAGTCATTTGATTTTAGAATTTTTTTTAATTTATTATTATTAGGATAATATCGATATATTTCTCCTTCGTTTGTACCAATCCAGATTCTATTGAAATTATCTTTGTATAATTTACTGGGGGATTTTATTTTATCAGCTCCAATTCGGAAGAGTATTTTTTTATTTAGATCTAAATATCCTAAAAACTTGTTGTCGATGATCAATAGTTTATTTTCTTCGTATAGTAAAGTAGAAAGAATAGGATTAATACTAGGTGTTCCATCTTCGTATGTGTAATTTATTCTGCTAAAACTTTGTTTTTGTCTATCGAATAAACACAAGCCTTTGGCAGTTACTACCCACACATTATTTTCATTATCTGTAAATACACTGTTGATTATTTCGCTTGGTAAACTTGAAGTATCATTAGGCAGGGGGGTAAATAAAGTGGTGTTTTCCGTGTCGTATTTGATTAATCCCTGTCTTGTCCCCATCCATATATATCCTAGTTTGTCTTGTGCAATAGAATAAATAGCATCTCGGGCAAAGCCACCTTGAGGAGATATTTGTCTGAAACGAATGTTATTTAATTGACCAAAGAGTGGGTTTATTGATAAAGTAAATATCAAAATAAGAAGTTTGTGTCTCATAGTTATGATATGGGATTCAATTTTCTGTAAAAATAGTAATTGATATTAAATCATTGGCATACTATTGTTGCAGAAGCGACACAATAGTAATATAATGCAACAATAAACGGTTTAATACTACGATAGTGTAAGAGCTTCATT
>JADGFH010000591.1 GCA_016743925.1 Labilibaculum sp. | reverse complement strand
CTATCTAATAGAATCAAATCAATATCGGAAATTTCCTCTCCACTCATTTGTTCTGGAAAAGATAAATCTAAAAATTCTTTGTACTTATTTCTAATGATTTCTATCATTCGGTTTTTCATTCTTAAATGTCGTACAACTTCATTATATGTGCACTGGTACATTTTTTTTAATATCTCAAATATATCGGTTCACAAAACATACCCATATGGCACGATAAAAACAGCCTTTTCAATTTATTTCTCCAATTTACAAATCTCAAACTAGCGAACAAAATATTTATACGGCAAAGTTTCAAACGATCTAAACATCAGCAATTAAAGAGTATTTTGTCTTTTTTACTGAACTTATTGGTTAATTATCATGTTAAATTTTAGAAGCATGTGGTAATAGAGGAGATTGAGAGGCGGAAAATTGAAGCAGTAATGTTTTTCTGCTGAAAAGATTGCTGCAAAAGCGAGCAGTGGCTACCAGAGCTATAGGTAACTTGCTGCTTTGTGGAGCAATTGATCTATTGGGCAATAAATATGCATTGCCCTAGGGAGCAATGTGTGTTTTTGTTTGTTGGTATGCCCTGCTCCACAATTCAGTAAATACCAAAAGCAAAAAAACCACTCTGCTCTTGGAGGCAGAATGGTTTTCCATCATCAATTCTTAATTTAATTCTGGAGCAGTACACTTCTTTATACCTTAGTATGCACTGCCCTACTTTTTTATACTTATTCCTCTAAAACTTCAGTAATTATTTCTTGTTTCTTGCTGCTAGCCTTTGGAAATAGTCTGTTGGCATAATTTTTCCCAAACATTTTAATAGCATCCAAATAGTTGAATTCATATTGCTTACGCAAATCTGCTTGTGCCATCTCTTCTTCGGCTATGGCGGTTTTAACATCGGTAATCGAATTTTGATAGCTAGAAATGCTAGCTCGGCAGGCATCAATTGCATTTTCGAGGGCAGTCTCGTATTCCAATAATTCATGCCCTTCTGGTAAGCTCTTAATTCGCTGTAACACCTGCATGGCAAGGTTGGGCTCATTAATTAAGGATGCCTGAGTAATGCTTGTTGTTTTTCCATCAGGAAATAAAACAGTATGCACCGAACGACCAGGATTGGCACGATCGTATTGTTTTGCACCATCCGATAGGTTACGAATTACATCATCTAAAAGAGCATCGCTCAGTTGCATATCATCGTATGCGGCCGACTTGTCTTCCTCGTATCTTAATCTATTTTCGCACTTCCCCTTCAGGTTAATCATTGGGGCTTGAATTGCATCAGATAATCCTTCTGCCCCTTTAGTTCTTTTGCAAAGACGAGCGTGTCTATTTGCATAACTTAGGTGTACAACTGACGACATTTTGTCGTATAGCATTTTAGCCATTTTATTGTTTTTAAAATTAGTACTATAATTATTTATTAAGAATTGAATACTTTCTAATTTGCTATAAATGGGAAACATACTCATCGTAATCATCGCCCTTTCCCGTCTGTAATCATTTTACACGCACATTTAATTATTTAACAGTCATGATTTTTTATGATTGCATATCCAATTTACGACAATAAACGATACTTAACATTAATTATGGATTTTATTTTTTCAATAACAGCACATTTTCTTAAAACAAAAGAGGCTCTCGCAAAAGTGGATTTTTAAATTGAAACCATAAATTCAATTTACACTCTTGCAACAGCCTCGTACAATTAGCAATTTGCTATGTTATTTTTATTCGATCAGTTCTTTTAGTTTATTTTTTATTTGTTGGTTATCTGGAGCTTTAACAAGAAGCTTTTCTAAAATTTCTTTGGCTGCCTTTACTTTACCCAAAGCCTCTAAAGACATTGCTGCTTTGTATTTTAATCGGGAATTGTCTGTTAGATCTGCAATAGGAGAAGCAAAATCGAAAGCTAGTTGGTGCTTTTCATCTTTGCTAAGAACATCGTGAACGCGCAACAACTGCTCATTATCTGTATGATATTTAGTAGAATCTAAGCCATTGGTAATCTCTTTGTATTTGGCAATGCTTTCATCAGCCCCCTTAGTTTTAAGAATGGCAAGCAAGGTATCCGATAAAAATAGCTTTGGCTCCCCTACGCTTATCACCTTAAATTGATTGTACACCAAAGTTGCATGCGGTGGAATAATATCCCCTGCACCTTTTGCTCCGTAGGCCAAAGAATCAGGCAAAATAGCAATAACCTCATCGCCCTCGCGAAGCAGCATCGTCATTTCTGTAAACCCTTTAATTAATCGGGAATAATTGGCCACATAGGTAAAAAGAGAATCAGGAAGTTCGTTGGTATTCCAAACTAAGCTGTCTTGCACCTTAAGACTAAGATATGTACCAACGGCCGATCCGGTTTCAATTTTTCGTCCTTCACCCTTTTTCAGATAAATGTATTGCAGTCCGCTCTCGCTTGTAAGGGTATCGCCCAAAGCTATTTCATTTGTGACTTTAGGTTTTGGGTTACACGAGCAGAAGGATAAGATTGCGAGCATTGCAAGAATGTGGATGGATTTCATAGTGTAAATTTTGATGTAGGCGTTTATTAAATGTGCATAATTCAAGTTTGAATTTAACACTCTTCCTACAGCTATCAAAATAGGCGCATTGATTATGCTACTACAATTAGACATACTTTTTAGTGTTTACCGAAATGCAAATAAAAAACCATCTTACAAGAACTAGTAAGATGGATTAATCTGGCTGCGGTAGTTTATTTTACTAATCTGACACTTGATCTTTTTTCAATGCCAAAAACAAGCTAATACAAAAACCTACAAATAATGTCGTTAAACTCATGGCAAGACAAATAGTTCCTGCAACATTATCGAATAAAGCTTCCTCTTTATTAAATGCGATTATTATAAAGGTTATAGAAAACAACAGAAATAAAAATAGCATACCACCAGCTATTCCAAAATAAGCTTTTTTATTTGAGATCATATTTATGATTCTTTTAGATTATTAATATTTAGCTTTCTATTTCTTTTATTAATGAAAGGGCATTGTCGCGTAGTGGCTTGAATCGATCTACCCAGATAGCAACGCCAACAATCGTAGACATTATTATCGTAGAACAAATAATAATAAGGGTGAATAGAACACTCAATAATGGAAATTCAGTTGTTGTTTTAGATATCATGCTTAAACAATTATCAGTACTTGTAAATAATTGCCATGCATCAGTTAAATAAGCACCAAGTTTAAATTCAGCATAATTCAGATCTTTAAAAGCCAAATATCCCTCTTCACTGGTGAAAAGGCCAAAGAAGAGTATCACTATAAAAACAAAGGCCATTAAATCCATAGGCGAAAATATCCGATATCTTTTAGCTATCGCCTTTAAACTTTTTAAGGTCGATTCAGAATAAGATATACTATTCATTTTCTTGTGAGTATAGGTGAGCGTTAATAATATCCCTAAAATTCCTATAGCAATACCAGCCATTTTATATAATTTAAATCCTTCCACATCTAGCAATAGAAAATAAAACAAAGGCATAATTATCACCAGCATTACGAGGTAGACGATTTTTAAAATCTTAAATATCAATTTAAGATTATTATCTTCCCTTTTTACTCTACCAAGAAATACATCCATGTTGATATTTTCCTTCTGTACTTGGTTATTATTCATACTTGCCTCCTGATAATTTAGATTTTAATTGCTCTTTAATTCTGTGAATTTTCACCTTTACGTTGGGTTCTGTAATACCAATAACATCTGCTATTTCACGCATGGAAAGACCTTCGAGCATTAGCGACATTAAAGATTTATCGATTACCGACATTTGATTCAATTCCATTTGTAACTGATTCAATTGAGATTCTTGTTTCAATTTGTCTTCCAAACCGTCATCAAACAAAAGAGCTATGTTTTCGGTATCGGTATTCACCATCATCTGCATTTTCTTAAATGCCTTTCCGGTAAAACCCAAAGAGGTATTTACAGCAATTCGATAGATCCATGTGCTCATTGCGGCATCCCCCCGAAAAGAATCAAGACTTTTCCAGATATTGACCAATATTTCCTGATACATATCTTTACGGTCTTCCTGATTGGGACTGTAATAGCTACAGATCCGTCTAATTCTTTCGCCATTATTCGTGACTATATCATTAAACTTTTCTTCCTTTTTCACCATTTTTATAGTTTGTGTACATATACTTAGTAGGCAAGCCTAAGCATTAGTTACATTTTTTTGAGTACTATTTTAA
>JADGFH010000590.1 GCA_016743925.1 Labilibaculum sp. | reverse complement strand
AACAAATGAAACGACAGCAAATGACGTTGACGAGTGGGATTCTCTAAATAACATTAGATTAATAGCAGAGGTAGAGCAACATTTCAATGTCAAATTTAAACTTAGAGAGATTATGAAACTAAAAAATGTTGGAGAATTGTGTTCAGGTGTTCAAAAAAAAATAGCGTAAGTAGTCATGATATTTAATTCTTGGGAATTTGTTTCCCTTTTCATTTTGGTTTTTGGTGTATTTTACGCCATAACTCCTGATTTTAGAAAATGGGTACTTCTTGCAGCTAGCGTTGTTTTCATTGGATATAACCACTGGGGTTACCTTCTGCTTGCCATTTCGACAGCATTATTAACTTATAGTTCTGCCATTTGGGTTGAAAGACAAAACAATGATAAAACGCGGCAAAGAATCTTTACGATTAGCCTGATTGCTCATTTAGCAACTCTAGTCTTTTTTAAATATTTTGGTTTTCTAGAAGCCAATTTGAGTTTATTTGTAAAAACGATAGGTGGTAACTGGAATTCCTCGATTACAAAAATCTTTTTACCTCTTGGAATATCATTTTATATCTTTCAATCTATCTCATATCTTATTGAAGTTTATTGGGAAGAACAGGAAACGGAAAGGAATTTGGGAGATTTTATGCTTTATATGCTCTTCTTTATGAAATTCTTATCTGGCCCTATTGAACGGCCGGGTGATTTTCTTCCTCAGATAAAAACAAAAAAAGTATTCGATTACGAACAAAGCAGTTATGGTCTTCGGTTAATTGCCATTGGTTTATTTAAGAAGTTAATTATTGCTAACTATTTAGCAGGAATTTTAAATGATGTTTTTGCATCGGTTCACGATTATTCTGGAGCTCAACTTCTGGTGGCAACACTTATTTATCCCATTCAATTATATGCTGATTTTTCGGGATACACTGATATTGCAATTGGTGGAGCTGCTATTTTAGGCTACAAACTGTCGCCTAATTTCAATAGACCTTTTATAGCAGAAACCATTACTGATTTTTGGCGACGTTGGCACATGAGCCTTTCATTTTGGGTAAAAGATTATATCTACGAACCACTAGCTTTCAAAAAGAGAAATTGTGGTGTTTGGGGTATTAGTTACGCCTTATTGCTCACTTTTATTCTATTGGGTCTTTGGCATGGCGATAGTTGGAATTTCATTATCTATGGTGCCATTCAGGGATGTGTCATTATTTATGAGATGCAACGTGCAAAATGGTGTACCAAATGGAAACAATACCTATCAGGCAGATGGTTTAAAGTTTACGGTATTATCAGGACTTACCTTATTTTCTCAGTATCACTTCTTTTTTTCAAAATTGAAAAATTCACTGATGTTAGCTATGTTCTTCGTCATCTTTTTGATGGAATAAAAGCAACTTATAAGGAAATCAATTTAGGTATGAGAGATCATAATATTATCATATTGGCCTTAGCTATTGGTTTGATGTTCTTTTACGAATTTGCTAATAACAAGTGGGACATATGGGGTAAATTGGAACGAAAATCAATGCCTGTACGTTGGGGATTCTACTATTTATTAGTTTTAATTATATTCTCATATGGTGATTTTGGGGCAACTGATTTCATCTATTTGCAATTCTAAAATTATGACGAATAAAAATCTTATTACATTCATAAAAAAGATTGGAATATTTTCACTTCCAATATTGGCTTTACTTATTTGGTATGTCAATTCTGACCCTTTTAAGGTGATTAATACCTATAAAATTTACAACAACCAACCTGTAGAACTGAACCAAGGTTATATTAGTTGGCAAAGTTTTCTAAACAATCGAGACAGTCTAAAATATGATTCTTTTCTGCTTGGGAATTCATGTACAATGGCCTATCCAACTACTGTATGGAAGTCTTTTCTTAATAATGGAACTCCTATTCGTTTAAATGCTAATTCTGAATCTTTATATGGTATTTGGAAGAAAATTAAACGTTTGGATGAATCGGCTGTATCCTTAAAAAATGTATTACTCTTATTGGATCATGGAACCTTACTAAAGGTCATTAATAATAAATCACATTCCCTTATTCTGCATCCTGATCTTAGCGGTATGGGACAAGCTGAATTTCAAAAGGAATTTGTTACTGCATTTTTTAACCCTAAATTTTTAATTCCTTATATCGATTATACAATCTTTAAAAAAAATAGAAAGTATATGAAGGGTATTGTGTTGAACAAGAGTGATAATAGAAATAATCTAACAAATGATATTATCAATCCGAGAGAGATTGAAATTGAGCAACAAGCAGAAAATTATTGGATTAAACACAAAAAGGAATTCCCAATAAGAGCGAATAAACCCAAAGCTTATGCAGAGGTCGTTTTCAACAAACAAATGAAAATGCTAAGTGAAATATCAGATATATTTAAGAAGCACCATACCAATTATCAAATTATAATTAACCCTCAATGGTGCCAAAAAAAAATTAATCTGAATGATCTTAATCAATTGAAAATGATCTTCGGTAAAAATCGCATTCACGACTTCTCGGGGAAAAATCAATACACTCAGAATAAAGAATATTTTTACGAAAAAAGTCATTATAGACCTCTTTTAGGAAAAATTATTCTTGAGAAAATTTATCCTAATTAAGCTTTTGAGTTTATAATTATAGCGAATAACAAACAGAGCAGGAGAGTTTTATTATTCTCTTTCATATTTGAACTCCCCATCGTGACTTTACCACGAAAAGGATTGTAATGCATTCCTTACAACTTACCTTTTAAGTCTAAAGTCTATAAAATGCAAGAAGCACAGAACAATTTTGCTCTGTGCTTCACTTAATATTTTCTAGTTTAGATTTGCTTATTGAGGTAGGTGTTTTTTTACATCAAGTAATGGCATGTAGGTTTGATAAGTATAATCATCTAACCAATGATAGAATTCTTCAATTCCCTGTTTTGTAGTTTTCTTAGATCGCCATTTTTTAAGATTCAATTCGGTGTATTTGAATAATTCTTTTTCTGCAATTTCCAATTTTTGAATAACACCTGATTTGTCTGAATTGATTAATTCGGAGACTTTTAAGTATTTGTAACCAGCAGATCGGCTAATTGGATAGCACTTGTTTTTTAATACCATTGCCATGGCATTTAAAGTGCAGTTTTCTTTTCCTTTTGCTTGCAATACTTTTGGTAGGTTTTCTCCTCCTTTTACCCAAACAGGCAATGCAACAGATGTATTAGGGAAGCCAATCTGTGTCCAGATGGTATTCATATCAGCTTTCTCACCTTTTTTAATCCCTTCAACTAAGATCATTGAAGAAGAACCATGACGAGTGATTAAATCTCCCGAGTTCACAAAGTTTTCTCCGTAAGGAAGAGCTACAAATTCTTTTCTGTAATCTCTTTTTAGTACAGGATGCTTTAAGCATCTTGAAAAATCCTGAATGATTGTTTGTGCACTTAGGTCACTACAAGCATTAGCCTGATAAAAGATGTCTTGAGCTGTTTGAAAACGTATAAAACCATAGCCAATATCTTTTTTACCCGTAAATGAATAGTTGGTTCTTAGGATATACCCATTTGGCGCTTGAGTCGAATCATTGGCATCAAATTTTGTGAACGTTTGGTTGTTCACTTCATAAAAAGCCACGTTTCCGTCTGCATCTAAAACACCAAAATGAGCAGCTAAACCCATTGGTTTTGGTCTGTCTTTTATTAATTGCTCAAACTCATCTAAATTTGCACAAGTTTGTAAGGCAAGCTTCATAAAATAACCTTCTTGATCTTTAAAAGAAGTTGTATCAGCCATGTTTACATTGAAAGATGCTGAGTTCATGATCGCAAAACCAACAGAATTGGAACCGCCCCAAACTTGTTCTCCTTTTTCGTCGTTAGAGTTGATCAGTCCGATATAAGGATATTTTCCATCGGTAAAGTATTTCAATTTGTTTTCGAAACTTTCGGTGTCGCGTAGTTTCCAAATCATTGGGCGACCATCTTTTGTGTATTTTCCCGAAATAACAGCAGTAGTGCACGCGTTAGATTGCCAGATGGCTAGTACTATTATTATCAGTAGGCTGAGTGAATTTTTCATTTTTTAGGGTGTGATTGTGTTTAAGCGGCACTAATTTAATTATTAATTGTGAAATGTAAATTAAATTGTAAAATGATTTAGGATCGCTGATTGACTATACACACTTTAATTATCAATAGGAATTAGTTTTAAGATTTTTCCAGGAAATTCAATGGCGACATAAATAT
>JADGFH010000007.1 GCA_016743925.1 Labilibaculum sp. | reverse complement strand
ATCATTTCTTTCTCTTTTAAATTCTTCAATTACATTAAAATAGTCTGCATCCCATAAAAAGAAATAGTTAATGAATATTAGAAAGAAAAATGCCCAATAATTTGCAAGCTTTTTCTTTTTTAAAATTAATATTCTATATCCATCTACTATTAAAGCAACGGCTAAAACTGATGATATAAGTATTAAAGTTAATTGAGTTCCTGTCATTTTATTTAAATTGGGTACAACGTAAAAATATATTTATCGCCCATATAGGATAATAATGTACACCTATTATGATGAGTCAATAAAATTAAGAATTTGCTACACTAAACAATAACAATTAAGAAGTAAACTTATAAGAGGCTTGTAAAATAGAACGTCTCTTTATAATTAGATAGTGATTGTTTAATTGAGATCGTGTAAAGTGCACATTTTGTACTTGCAACAAAAATGTGGACATCGATTTCCAATTCGTTCTAATTCTCTACCCCTATATGGACTTCGTCGATTTCCGCTTCGCTCCAATTCCCTAAAGGGGACTTTAAAAACTAAGCACAAAGAGAAAATAAGGACAACGCGAAGGGAACTAAATAAACGTACGAAGACACAAAGGTGTGCAGAGAAAAAACACCAGACGAATTTCAATAGAAACCAATTACTCAAAGCCTGTAGCAAGTTGTCATACCCTGACCTGGACGGCTTGCTTATAGTCAGAGTATGACAATTGGCAAGATTGAGGAGCTCCCTTTTTTGTGAGGCACTCACAATAAGAAAAATAACTGATTCTCTCTGTTCACAATCCTAGATGTAGTACGTTGATTTCTGATTCGTTACATCCGTCTATTTCCACTTCGCTCTAATTCTCTTTAAGGAACCTTAATAATTATAAGTAGGGTTTTGAGGTAAAATATGGTTCATACAATATGGAACTACTACATTTGACTGGACTATAAGTATAAAATGCAGAAGGTGCCTTGTTGATGTTCAGAAAACATAACAAGATACCTTTCCCAATTAATTAAAGCTAGAATATCAATATTGTCCTATTTATTGTATTGGGCTATATTCATTGTTACAAATAGTGCTTCTCGTTCCTTTGAACATTCAAGCTCCTACTTTCTGAATTTTCCTAATTCAAATATTAAACAAAAATACTTTAAGAAAACTGAATACTACCTCATCTCTTCTTTGATCTTTTTTCTATGTTGTTTTCCCCAATTATGAAGTTCATAAATTACCGATTGACAAGTTTTACCATATTCAGTTATACTATATATAACAGTTACCGGTCTTGTAGCTAGTACCGTTCTCTTTATAAGAAGATTTATCTCCAGCTCTTTTAACTCTTTAGAAAGCATTTTTGGAGTAATATCACCCACCATTCTCTGTAATTCTTTAAAACCAGATTCTTGCAAGTAAATTAAAGCGCCAATAATAGGAATCTTCCATTTGCCGCTAAATATTTCTAATGCATCACGAACTGCTAATATTTTTGTGCTACAATCCTTCATTGTCTTATTATTCTCACTTGTGATCTGTGCCTCCATAGCCTGTTTTTATTGATGGTATACTATAGGATACCAGTATATATTATATATCAGGTAGTAAAGATATACTATATAAGGTATTTTTGCAAAGTAAATAATCTTAAAAAGCACAGAGATGAAAACAATAGAAAAAGTAAGAACCCCAGAATCAGCTTTTAATAATCTTATAGATTATTCCTTTGCTCCAAACTATATGGAATTAAAAGGAGGTATTCGTATTCACTACATTGATGAAGGAAGTACAAATAAAAAGACCATTTTCCTTTTTCATGGTCAGCCTTCATGGAGTTATTTGTATCGCCATTTGATTCCCCTCTTGGTTTCTGCAGGTTTTCGTGTAATAGCTCCAGATTTAATCGGGTTTGGAAAATCAGACAAACCAATTGATTCAGAAATGATATCCTATCAATCACAAGTAGATTGGATATCAGAATTTGTTAAAAAGCTTGGTATCATGAACGCTGCGGCATTTATGCAAGATTGGGGAGGTATGATTGGATTAAGAGTATTAGCTATGCAACCACTGTGGCTGGACAGACTTATTGTTGCTAATACGGCTTTGGCAGAAGTAAAAGGATTAGCAAAATTCATTATGCCAAGAATGTTAAAAATATTAGCAGCTATAAGTGGTAAGCCAACTGTTAAAGATTTTGAAGGAAAGCAAAACTATGGCAACTGGGCGGCCTATTTTAGACACTCCAAAATGCTTGAAATAGGGAAACTTATGCAGATCTTAACTACTAAAGAATTGACTCAGGATGAAATGAATGCTTACGATGCACCCTTTCCTAATGAGAATTATTATACGGCCCCGAGAAAGATGCCTGAAATTGTAGCTTCCGATTTAGATCAGGTCAATGCTGATTGGAAAAAATTGAAGCAATGGGATAAACCCGTTCTTACATTATTTAGCGATAAAGATCCATTCCTTGCCGATCAGGGATACGATAAGAAATTCCAAAATAATTTTAGTGGTGCCAAGGGACAAGCTCATATTACGGTTAGTAATGCTTCACACTTTCTACAGGAAGATCGGTCAGACGAGTTAGTAAACAAAATACTAGACTGGTTAAAACAGACAAAATATTAGTATAGAAATAAATCAAATAACAATTAAATATTAAACAGATGAAAAATAAAATTTTAGTAATTGGTGGTACGGGAACAGTTGGTAGCGCAGTTGTTACAGAACTTAACAATAGTAATGCTGATTATACAGTACTGACGAGAAAAAAAGAAAAAGCAGATGAATTAAATGCTCAAAGTATTCCTACAGTGGTTGGCACACTTGGAGAGTGGTCAACAATTGAATCTGCTATTAAAGAAGTGGACATCATCTTCTTATCTACTAGTCCAGCAGCAGATATGTTGGATTTACATAAAGGATTAATTGACTTAGCAGTAAATAATAACATTAAAAAAATTGTTCGTTTATCAGCAGAACCTGCGAATTATAGTGAGGGTTTGTATATGTATGAGCAACACTCAGAAGCAGATGAATACTTAAAACAAAGTGGACTGGAATATGCGATATTGAAACCACATTATTTTATGCAAAATATAATGATGCATATAGATTCAGCTAAATCACAAAATATGTTTGCTCAATATTCAGGGAATGCTAAGATTCCAATGATTGATGTTCGTGATATAGCTAAGGTTGCTTTTTTAGCACTTACAAAAGAAGAATACAATAATCAAACATATGTGCTTACAGGGCCAAAATCAATTAGTTATAATGATATAGCTAAAAGTATGTCAAAAGTTCTTGGGCGTGATATCCAATATGTAGATATGTCTTATGTAACTCAGGAAGCAGGTTTTAAAGCATACGGAATGGAAGATTGGCAACTTAGTACAGTGATGAAATTGTTTAAAATATGGGCAGATAACGGAACAATTGAACCTACAAATGATTTTGAAACTATTACAAATTCAAAACCAAGAGGCATTCAAGAGTTTATTACCGATTTTAAATTCTTATTCAATTAAAAACGTTGCATAAAAACCATACGATCTAAGTCGAATATTCAATTATTTGCAAAATATAAAGACATGAGAATTCTAGTAGTAGGTGGAACAGGAGTTATTGGTAACTCAATTGTTGAACTATTATTCATTCCTAAACTATTCTAATCAAATGATCAATAATCTTCATTAATTATAAAAAATAAACCCACACGAAAGAATTCGTGTGGGTTCATTTTGCCTAAAGGAACGCATTACATCTCTAAATAAGCTACTTATTCAGTCGTTCCAAATACCTCTATCTCGCCAATAGCGACAGCAGCTTTTTTATCTTTTGCAATAATATTAACTCTAAGAAATCGCACTTTAGCCACATCTGTAACTTTAAGATGAGTTTCAGGAACACTTCCAGATACAAATTCTCCAGATGCCACTTCGTCCCAATTATTTTGACTGATTGATGTTTCTATACTCAAACTTAAATCTGATTCCGTATTAAAAGTGAACTCTACCCTATCCACCTTGTAAAAATTTTCCATGTCCAATTCCCACCAAATGCTTCCATCTACTAATTTAGGCTTCCACTTTGTCCATTTATGCCCATCATTAGCCAAGGAAGGCAAACTACTGCTTAAAGAATTACATCGCGTTGGGCGAGAATCTGAAACCTTTACTGCACTTCTTTCATTAATCGCCTTTAGTAATCGATAATCAGTATACAATCTGTCTTTCACTATTGGTGTGATGCCTTCCTGATACATCGGTTCTCCAATCGTTGTAATTTCCATGCGTGACGACTTCAAACCTTCTGATGTAGCCTCAATCACAGTTACTCCACCTTCGTAAGAGCGGAATTCTATGGCTGCATGACCGTCTAATATTTGTATCTCATTTCGGGTAGTTTCCTTAAAAGTGATGCTTCTTCCTGTTGGGAATTCTCCCGGACCAGAGATAATTGTTAGCGTTACATCTGGGCTGTTTGAGATGTGTTTTCCATTGACACCCATGACCTGAACATTAATATGTGCATCATCGGTGGCATCGGTTCCTTGCAAAGTCGTTTTATCGGCAAATAGTTTTAAGCTTGCAGGGTTTCCTTCAATCGGCCATTCAGGAGGTGCAATTCCTCTAAAATAATTTCGATACCAATACCACGAACGTTTTGGGATACGCGCATAATCAACGATACCCATCTCCCCCATGTTACCAGCAATACTACCATGATCGAATCCACACCATATGGCATGACCACTTCGCCACTCAGGTTTCTCACCACCTTTGATGTGTCCCCAACAAGCCGTATAATCACCAGGTCGGTCGGTAACACACGAACCATATTCGCTCACCATACTAGGCATTTGGGGGTTACGATACAAAGTAGCCCCATCGCCATTGTAACCTGCAATATCACCCAATACATCCACATCTTTACGTTGTGCACCGCCAATCATGGCAAAACGTGTTGGATCTAAATCATGCGATAAATCTACAAGATTAGTAAGTAAGTGCTTCATATCATCCATCACTTTGTTGGCAGAAAAGAATGGTTCATTACTCATACTCCATGCAATAACCGAAGGATTATTTCTATTGATACGAATTAATTCTTCGAGCGTATTTTCCGCACTTTGATTATATGTTTCCTTATCTTTTTCGTTAATAGGGTAAGTGCTGGAATTCCAATAGCCATCCTCTTTAAAACCACCAATTCCCCACATACAATTTTCTGGAATAAACATTAAACCCAGCTGATCGCACACGGTTGTAAAATATGGATGATGTGGATAATGCGAACCGCGAATAAAATTAAACCCAGCATCTTTCATCAATTTTAAATCACGATAAATACCCGCTTGTGTAACGGCATCACCCCAACCCGCATGATCCTGATGTACATTAATACCTTCTAAATACAAATGCTCACCATTTAAGAAAAAGCCTTTGTCGGCTGTCCACTCTACCCATCGGAAACCTAGGGTAGACTCGTAGTTATCAACTAAAATATCATTATGGTAGATGTATGTTAATACCTTATATAAATTGGGACTATTAGGCGACCATAATTCAGGGTGAAGAATCTCATTACTTGTTTGTTCACAGAATATCTTTTGACCAGCCTCGATCATCTTTTCACTTGTACTTTCAGCTACTTGTTTTCCTGCTTTATTTACAATCAAGGTTTTTAATACTATCAGTTGATCATCTTTACTATTATTTACGATCTCCGTTTTTACATTTACAGTAGCCTTTTCACTACTAAGCATTGGAGTTGTAACAAAAGTACCATTCCAAGCTATGTGCAAAGGATTTGTTACGGACAGACTTACATCGCGGTAAATACCACCACTAAATACATGCTCACCAGCACGGGGAGCTAGCTGAGTATCCCATATATTATTCACTTTTATGGCTAATAGGTTCTTTCCTGCTTTAACAGCGTTTGTAATATCCACCGTAAATCCAGTATAACCCCCGCGATGTTCGGCCACTTTTTTCCCATTTAAGAATATTTCTGCGACTTGGAAAACACCATCAAATTCGAGACTAATATTTTGATTCAGCCAGCTTTCTTCTATTTGTAAGGATTTCTGGTACCATCCATATCCTACGTAAAAACTCTCGGAACGAAAATAAGGTAAGCTAAAAGTATGAGGTAGTCCCACTCGTTCCCATTTTTCAGTTTCAGACGTGATACTTGAAAAATCATCAACATCCTTAGTAAATGAAAATTGCCAATGGCGATTGATATTCTTTTTCAGCCGAACAGTGTTTTCAGTTCCCTTTGTAGAGCTAGAGGAAAAAATCATTAATAAAGTAATCGAAATACAAATTAACTTCATTGATATCGTTATTATTATTTATAAAAAATCATAATCGTTTGTTGTTTTATAGCTTATCAAACCCTAAATCAAAAAAAATAAAATAAAACTATCAAAACGCAAAAGTAATTTAAAGTCGTAAGCTTTGTCAACCAACATTCATTCCTAAACTATTCTAATCAAATGATCAACATACTTTATTGATTATAAAAAATAAGCATTTTATATGGCATCATTTTTAGGGATTAAACCTCTAACATTTACCTCTTCCTTGCATTCTGGTACAATAATAATCTACTTTGCAATCTTAAAATCTTACGCATGGTTAAGACTATACAAGCAATTAGAAACAACACTTAAGGACAAATTTTCAATAACTTACAAGGATAAAACATATTCGACTAGTTTTTCCCATTCGTCTTCGGACAAAGATTTCGTTTTATTTTCAGGTGAACTTCCATCGATTATTTCTATTGCTTCTCTTACTGTGGCTGCACGCCCATCATGCAAATAAGGTCCTGTTCTCCATACTTCAATTAAAGTTGGGGTATCGAATTTTTTATCTTTGTCTTTTCCCTTACCCAAACCTAAATTATATTGTTCCTGATTAGTGTAATATGCACCAGTATGACAATTTACACAACCTACTCGTTCAAATATCTTTCTGCCTTCTTTTGCATTTTTTGTTAACTTTCCATTCTTTAAATATGGACTTTTAAGTGGTCTTAAGCTCATCAAATATGCATCAATAGCATTTGCAACTTCGGGATCTTGTTCTGTGAATAAAATATGCTCTATTCCTGCTCTTACTGCAACATTAGCTGATTTACGTATAGCTGTTGCCATTGAAGGAGGTGTAGCATGAGCAAACAACAAATTCCTAGTATTTTTAGGGTTGCCGATTCCATCGTTTAATAAGTCCCAGTTAAGGCCATCGACACGTGCTCCGCCTGGATGGCAACTTACACAACTTTGCCAATTTTGTTTACACATGGTAGCGTCCTGAAAATACATTTCACCTTTGCGAGCTAATTTCATCTCTGGTTGAAGTACCGAACATACATCTATAATTTGCTTCGATTTTAGATCGAATTTCTCCAAAGTTCCGGAGTAATAAGAAACGATATAAGCAAAATCATTATTTACACTTATCGAGCGCGGAGAAATCCCTTTTAAGGTGTAGCGTTTTCTAATATCTTGCAAATAACTCAAATCATTTACTACTTGGTTTAGTTGTCGTGCATAAATAGTTCCGGTTCCATTAGTTGTTTCTTCTATTCGTACTAATAATTGCTTATAGTCGATTACACTAATTTCGTTGGTACCACTATGCGTTACGATTAAACTATTTGTTTTGTGATTTATTTTTAGATCGTAAGGATTTGCAGCACCTCTCTCCATTTCATCTAATAATACCGTGCACAATAATTTATCTTCTTTTAGGTCGATAACACTAAATGCATTCGTATTAATCCAGCCTCTTTCTATTTGATTCGTTGGTACATTATAGCGGGCAACAATATGCGTTACGAAAGCTTTGTTTGCATCTGCGTCGATGTGTACAGCATTAATTGTGTTACTCCCATCTGGCAAAGAAATATCCTTAATGTGACTTAAGTCCTTCTCATTATAAACACTTACTTTCGAACTATATTCTTTGTATAATTTTTGTCCAGTGGGTAAATAATTCCCTACATAGACTTTCTTCAAATTCTTATTTATTGCTATACTTGCAGGTTCACGCGGTACTTTTGCTTCTGCAATTACTTCTAACGTATTTAAATCTAACTTCTGTATTTTATGTAAATGCTTATTTGCAATAAAAATATAATTACCTTTTAAAACAGGTGATGTTGGTGAATATCCGACTTCTTTTCTTTTCTTAATACGATTACGGATTGCATCAATAATTACCAATTCTCCATTTTCGTTACCACAAGTAACATATAGTATTTTTGAATCATTGGATATTGCTATGCCAGAAGGTTCACTCCTTAAGTCAATCTTACCGATTAATTTAATTTCATCACCTTCTTCAATATCGAAAATTTGAACACATTTACTGGTCACATCAGTTACGAAAGCCCTATTTAAAACCGTATCAATAACTGAATGTTCAAAACTATTATAGTTTTGCGCATTGACTAACAGACCTGAAAATGTCAATACTATTAATAATATATATCTACTCATTTTGTTTAATTATTTATCGTAACGTTTTTCCCCTTTACTAATCGCCTCCCGATTCTTTTGTTCTTCATCTAATCTGAACATGTACTTATCTAACCTCTTTTGATCTCTAGGGGACGGTTTAAATCCTGGCATATCTAATCTTGCATTTTGATTCAACCTATCTTGACCTGTTTTAATAATAGCAAGCGCTTCTTTATACTTTGCCGATTTCTTATTCAGCTTTTGTAAACACGGGCTCACCTCAGGTCTATCGAAAGATAATTGTGGTCCTAAGGATCGCCAATACGAATTCAATTTCGTAAATGGCACTCCGGTCAAAACTTCTAAACGTTGTGTTTCTTCCTGCGTAATAGGACTTCTACCAACAGGATTATTTGGGTATGCCGATGTAAAATCTTTATAATAAACACCATTTAAATCGACCCATGTCGTTAAACGCTCCATCTCTTCTTTCGTTAGACTCACGTCGTGATGCCCATTTTCAATCAATTTAATAAACTCACTTGTATTAGATCCCCAAGTATATGATTCTTGTAAAGCAGCTGGTCCAGCTCCTATTACCTTCATTTTTTTCTTTACATAGATATCCAAGTAGGCAGCATTGAAAAACATATTTCTATCTGCCGCTAAATTCAATACCTTCCCTGCCTTTTTTCCAAAATCATGACATGAAACACAATTATTTGTAAACACAGGTTGTACTTCCTTCATAAACCCGAACTTTCGTGCTTCTCCGTACCATCCGTCCATTTGAAGCGGCTCTTTAGACAAAGCCATCGGCATAGATCCTAATGTTGGTGAAGTACGTCTATCATCATGACAACCTATACAGCCCAACACTTCACCACTTTTTACCATGGTACCGCTACGCATGGTTTGCACCATTTTCTTATCCTTATCCAGCAATTGGAAAAAGACGTAAGTATCAGCAGGAACCTCAATATAAACACTTCCATCCTCTTCGACAGGAACAGTTCCCAATATTTTTTTTGCTTCGAAACTATGCCAATTCATTGCTGGTCTATGAACACCTTGTCCTTGCCAAGCCGGTACTGTCCAGGTTCTTTTTTCTATGGATTCAATTACGCGTAAAAATTTAATTGAACCTTTTTTAACATTCTTCACATGCGTACCTTCGTATACATTTTGAATATAAAACGCACCCTTTTTATCTTGGTAGTTTCGCTTTTCCACTAAGACATGTTCTGGCTGTCTATCCGTAATTAATACAGGATCAAAACTTCCAAAATGATCCTTACTTTTATAAATTAAGGTTTCATTTCCAAACATATCCATAATAAAAAGACCCATTTTTGCAGTCTTATCCACTTCACGACTCACCAAAAAATAGGTATCATCCAATGGATATGGATCTTCGTAACGTGGTCTTATACTCATAAAATGATCCCAGTTTCCTTTGCCCATTTCATTTTTTGCATAAGCTGGCCATGTTCTATCCACAGCTTGATCGCCGTCAGCACCCTTTTTATGATCTATGATTCCGAGTGCTCCCCATGGTCTATCGTGACACGAACCTAATATCGCAATCACTTTATCGGTTCCGGGAATTGGTCTGGCATCGATATATCCACCCGGACTACTTGTATTGTTCCCGAAAACAAGCGATTGATTTGTTCCATCTGGATTCATTGTCCATAATCCTTGTGCATCTCCGAAATTTCGATCAACATATTCCCATCTATCGTATATAATTTTTCCATCGGGCATTACGATAGGATGACCTTCCCAAAGTGTACTTTTACCTAGTTGTGTTATATTTGCGCCATCGCCATCCATTTTAAAGATATTACCCATGATATGTACATTACACATACAATATTTAGGTTCTCTTGTAGATGTAAACACAATTTGCCCATTGGGTAAATAATTTGGATCAACATCCGTAACTCCTGTTGCGAAAGTTAATTGCCTTACACTATAATCACTCAGGGTCATTTCGTAGATATGATAATCTTCTGATATATTATTTCTTTTTGAAAATAATATTTTTGTCCCTTCATAGTTTACTTCAATATCTCTGTATACTCCTTCGGTTGATTTTAAAAGATCATCTACTTTTACACCACTTGGAGTTATTTGCAATTTTGATAGAACACCTCCTCCTGTATAACTATTCGTGTTGTATTCATTGGTATGAAATATTGTTTCACTATTGTGATGGTCCGCAGTATATTGATTCCTTTTCACGAAATAAATTGGTGCTTTTAAATAAGGATTACTAAGAATCACTTGTTTTTCAATAGCATCTATTGCCTCCTTCTTCCCCTTCGAATTACTGCTCATTAATTCAGTAATCTCACTTCTACTTAAATTCACTTTATATTCATTGCCAAATTTCTGTGTTAAATCATCAAATGCTTTCAGGATCCTTTCCAATCGCTGATTTTTTCCTTCCTTAATTTCCACCGCATAAACGTTTGAAATCGAAACTTCAAAAATCAGCATAAGAATAAGAAGATTTGCTTTCCAGTTTTTCATTCCACTTCACTTTTTATTAAAAATACATTATGACCTTTTTTAAAACTTAAATACGATAGATAAAACTCCTCTTTCCTTTCGGATTAACTTCATCGTTTAAATATTTATCTTTTCGTATTAATATTACAATGTACGTACAGATAGCTGTCTTTATAGGGTTGAAATCATGAAAAAAGGTATCTAAATCACTCAAAATCCTTTATCGATTAGAAGTTCTTCCTAAAGTATTCTGCGGATAATAATAAGGTCAATAACATTCTTTTCTATTTCAACATAAAACACAACTAATTAGTACATGTAAAAGATCAAATTTATAGTATCATAAAATACAAACAAAAGACGATTGTTGCAGATTTAGAGACAAATGTTTTAAATGACAAGATTCTTCCTTTTGTACGAAGCACTAAATATATGAATCAGAGCTTTTAGTATCAATTCCAATACTTTTTTCATCTAAATATAAAACAGACATATTGTTGATGTAAAATTCTTTATTCCTAACAATCTATTCTTATTGAGACTTCGTATTATCTTGAATTATCGGTATGCTTTTTAACGAATGAGATATGCTTCATTGCCATTTGAACTTTGCGAGTTCTTTAAGACCATTTAGAAATTAGTATTGTGATCATCGCTGACCATATTTGTATCATCAATGCATTTTCTGTTGTCCCAATAAATGATTTGATATGTAGTAATTGTGCTAAACGATGGACCATGATTTTCATCAAACCGTGATAAATCATTATTCGGATTGTTATCAAATCCAAACTCTACTTGGTTTCGGCCAATAATATATCCAGCACGCGATGGCACGCATACTGGGCCTAAATATAAACTTAAGTCATCTGCAAGTAAGAGAACAAAATTTGGGGTGTCACTCTTTCTTTTGCTTAACCACTACAAACTAGCATTAAAAAAAAATACTAATTACGAGTGACATCTTGTTCATCATATATTTCTTCATCAATAAATTATTTCAATTTTGCATTATATTTATCTAATGCCTTATAATTCTGAACAACACCTCCTTTAGGATAATTAATTGAATTAGATCGATTTTTAAATATCTCTTCGATCTGTTTTACGATTTCAAAATGCTCAGATGCTACATTCTTCTTTTCAGCGATATCTGAATTAAGATCGTAAAGTTCTATTTTGGCACCACTGCCATAACGTACACCTTTCCATTTACCAATACGAGCAGATTGTCTAAAACCTCCTTTGGGTAATTTTCGATACCATCCATCCAATTGAAATTCCCAATTTAAGTATTTATGTTGCTCTTGTTTCTGCCCCAATAATTCGGCTACAAGTGAGATCCCATTTGATGCCTTGGGAGTTTTAGCTTGCGCTATTTCAGCAAAAGTTGGTACCAAATCCTGAAAGCCAGAAAGATGCAGTGAAACTGCTCCAGCCTTAATATTCTCTTTCCAATAAGCAATCATCGGCACACGAATACCCCCTTCGTACACATCCCGCTTAACTCCACGTAAAGCACCGTTGCTATTAAAGAATTCAACCTCATGTCCTCTCGTTTCATTGTGAGGTCCGTTATCACTTGTAAATATTACCAGCGTATTGTCCAACTCCCCCATTTCTTCCAGCTTACTTAACATTCTACCTATTTGCTTGTCTAACAATGTTATTTTGGAAGCATGTAGTCGCTCTTGTTTCGGCCAATCCTTATCTTGATATAAGGTATTATTACCAATGGTATATTCGTGCCCATGAGGTGCTCGATAAGACATAAACAAGAAAAATGGTTTATCCTTCTCAAGCTTGTTCAAATATTCAAATGCTAGATTTGTGCGAAATTCATCCTTACAATCCCACTCCTTAACACGATAATAAATAGAATCTTGCTGTCCATTAATCCAATGCATTTGCTCATCGAATTGAGTTCCACCAAAACGTGAATCCCATTGCTCTTGAACGGCATAATCGAAACCTCTATTGTACGCCCATGTGGCTAAATCATTAGGATCACCCAAGTGCCATTTTCCTACAAATCCTGTCTGATAACCAGCTTCACGTAACATTTCAGCCGCTGTTGTTTCATCCCTTTTCAAGGCCACACGCATCCACTTATCATCATTAAAATACCCACTATTGCCTCGTATGGTATTATATGATGATGATTTACCAGTCATTAATACTGCTCTTGACGGCGAGCACACAGCATTCCCTGCATAAAAATCTGTAAATATCATCCCTTGCCTGGCCAGTTTATCCAAAGTAGGAGTTTTAATCATCTCTTGCCCATAACAACCCAATTCGCCATAACCTAAGTCATCGGCTAGTAACAATAAAATATTAGGTTTTTTATTTTGACAATATGAATTACTTAAACTAGTAGTTATGGCAATCAATAATAAAATTACATACTTCATAAATCGCTTGATTTAAAGGTGCTATAAGTGTACGATGCATCACCTTACACTTATATTTGACTTTAGTGATTTTTAATATTTAAACGAATTTGTATTCGTACATTTTACTGCAATTTCTTCTCCATTAATAAGTGCAATGCCTTTATAATTTTGTTTACTGCTGAAAGTTGCATTTATCACTTTTCTATTTTTCCATGTAATATCAACCTGTATTCCATTTCTACACTTTAAGCCTTTCACACTCCCACTTTGCCATTGCGATGGTAATGCAGGCAACAATTCCATTACACCATTATGACTTTGCACAAGCATTTCTGCCATTCCTGCTGCTCCACCCATATTACCATCTAACTGAAACGGTGGATGTGCACACAATAGATTGCTATAAGTTCCTCCAGTCATACCAGAACGAGCTTCTTCCACAGGATCGAGTAGTGCGTTAATTAATTCAAGTGATCTATTGCCATCTTTTAAACGTGCCCAAAAATTAATTTTCCAACCTCTTGACCAACCTGTTCCTCCATCACCACGTGCGTTAAGACTGGTTCTGGCTGCTTCAGCTAATTCAGGAGTTTGATCTATATTTATTTGTGCTCCTGGGTACAATGCATATAAATGTGATACGTGTCTGTGTTTGTTTGAAGCATCATCTACATCTTCAACCCATTCCTGTAACTGCCCCCAGTTACCAATTTGAGGTTTAATAATTCGATTTTTCACCTCTTTCACTGTCTTGGCAAAATCATTTTCAATATTCAGTACATCATGTGCTTTCTGCAAATTATTTAATAAATCCCATGCCATTTGATGATCCATATTTGCACCCTTGCTAATACCACCATGCTCTGGAGAATAAGAAGGCATACTCACCAACGAACCAGCATTATTATCTTGCAAGTAATCAATCCAAAATAGAGAAGCATCTTTCATTAAAGGGTATGCTTTTTCTCTTAAAAAAGTTGTGTCTTGATTAAATTCGTAATGTTCCCATAAATGTCTGCAAGACCATGCTGCACCACCAGGAAAGAATCCCCAAGGAAATCTCCATCCGGGAGCCGCAAATCCGTAGGCATTATTCATGGTATTCACAATCCATCCGCGCGTATTAAAAAACTCTTTGGCAGCCAATTGTCCCGGTTCTTGAATTGTTTGTAAATAATCCAATAAAGGTTCGTGGCACTCTCCCAGGTTTGTAATTTCAGCAGGCCAATAACACATCTGAAGATTAATATTAAAATGATAATCGCAGGCCCACATCGGATTGGTTAAATTATTCCACTTGCCCTGTAAATGAAGCGGCATTGTTCCAGGTCGAGATCCTGATATCATTAAATACCTACTATACTGGAAGTATAAATTAAGTAATCCTAAATCCTTTTTTTTTTTTTTTTATTTTTCTAATCGTTCGTTAGTTGGCAAAAATCCGTTGCTTACCCCTTCTAACTTAAGATCTACACGTGCAAATAAATTTTGATAATCATTAATGTGTGTTTCCTTTAATTGCTTATAAGATTTCGCTTTTATATTTTTTAGCCGTGCAATTAACTTTTCTTTATAATTAACATCTAAATAATCAGGAAATTTATTGATATAATCACTACCCGTAATTTGACATATTTGCAGATCGCTTGTGTTGGTTATATTTATAACATTACCATTTACAATTACGTCGTCAACTCCACGTAATTCGTACATTATTGTGAACTCTCTATGATTATCTTCTAATTGGCCTGTAATTGTGAGAACACTATTTTTTAAATCAAATACTTTAACCTTATGAGGTGTTTGAAAACTAATTTTATACGAAAGCGGTTGATCACTTTGGTAACGATATACAATTGCCTTATTAGGGTAAGATGCAAAATACGTTCTTTTATATTTTGCCTTATCCATCTGATAAGTTACTGACGCTAAAGAATTCTCGATATCTAATTCTCTTCTATAATTTTCAACTTGCCCCTTGTGATTAGGTTTGATAATAAGGGTACCCATGTTTTGGTTTGCCCCATAATCACCAAAAGAACAGTTCTTGTTAAATTCTGGGTTTATTTTTCCAGTTAATTCAGTATTTGCAATGGTGTGAGCTTCATCCTGCTTATTTTGTGCTAATAAATTCCTCACTGCAGGTAAATGATTTTTTGCATCTTTTTTAATTCCATAATTATATGGATGCCCCTCTACTGGCCCTCCAGACCACAACCCTTCATACGAGAATTGTAAAGAGTCAGCATTTATGCCTCCCATAATCATCGCTCCAACATAACCATTACCTATTGGTAAGGCCTCACTCATCCAATATTTTGCGGGGCTGTTGTACCAAAGTTTAAGTGATGTCTCATTTTGCTTTGATGAACAAGCACTTATGATTGTAAGAAGAGATACTGCTAATAGTAGACATATGTTCTTCATGATTTTCATTAATTTATTTTAACAACATTTTTATGGTTCGAATTTACTCTTTTCATGATTTAAAAAAAATTACAATACACAAAGTGGTAATGCAACTAATAATGATGTTAATAGTCACATTACCACATATATCTTAAAATCAATCTCCTTGCCTTACAATTTTATTATAAATCTATACTTATATTCTTTTTTAGTCAATCGATATTGATCGTACGTTTTGGCACCCCAACTATCATCTCCACCAACACCTAGTTGCCTGTAATTTACATCACTCCAAATATGTTTCCTATTCTTTTTCTATTAATTGATATCTAATCAAATAAGCTTCATTGCCATTATGCACCATTCCGATTCCCCATTTTAATCCTTCCCCAATTACCACAGAATTGGTTAAATCGGGACGATATGCTCCCGGAGCATGTGGACGGTTTTCAGCTTTAAAGGCCATTTTTTTGCTTGAAAAATCAACACCATCAGCCGCATACTCCAATGTGCTACTTATGGATGCCAATGCTGCCACTCCTGTTCCTTGAGGCCAGATCATTACTTCGTGGCTACCCGCTAAAATAGGTCGATCTAATTTTACAAAAGGACCTTCTGGTTTGTTGGAATAAGCTACGCCCATCTGTGTATGTGCAGGACCTCCTTGTCCATGACTACGACTGCGTCCTTTATAATACAACCAATAAATACCATTTCGATATAATAAAGCTGCATCATCGATTCTATAACTATCAAATTTTTCGGGTTCTGCGCTAATCTTTAAAATTGGTTGCTCACTAGTGCGCGTAAATGGTCCTTTGGGAGAATCACTAACGGCCAAACCTAATGCAGTGATATCCGTTGTTGAGTTATTCTCAAATTTACCTTCTTTGTTTCCAGGCGTTGGTTTTACACCTGTGTAATAAAGGTAATATTTACCTTTAGCAAAAAGAATATTTGGTGTAAAAGTGGCTTGAGAATCGAACTTTCCTTTGTTTCCTAAGCCAAGTATCTCTCCTTGTTCCTTCCATGTATAACCTTCATCGGTAGAAGTTGCATACCATAAAGTTCCCCAATAGCCGCCGTAATGCCCATTAATTTTGGTGTAATATACAAAGTAGGTATCATCTACCTTTATCACATCGCTTGGATCACGGCGCGTGCATCCAGTTTCATGCCCTATACCAATTACGTTACTATATTCAAAGGTAACTTTAGAATCTTGATTTGTTAAAGATTGTGCCCCTGCATATAAATTTACTAACGATATACATAAGACTAAACAAATAATATTTTTTTTCATTTTTTATTTATTGATTTAATCATTTAAAAAAAAGTTTGCTTTACTATATTAAGTAAAGCAAACTATAAATTGTGTTTTATTTTAACATGGTATTCCCATTATCGTGTATTATTGTGTGACCTTTAAATTTAACCGTGTTCACTACTGTATTTTTTTCGTCTAAGAAAGATAAAGTTTTTAAACTTAGTTTACCAGCATTAACGGACAAGTTAGCAACATACTTATTGTCTTCTTTTTTAACTTGAATAGTTCCGTAGCTATAACCATTGGACCAATAATAAGTCCCCTCTTCTGCACGTATTGTCATTGCACCAATATTTTGTTGATAATGGAAACGAGTGTAGGCTACAAAAGGACTCCACGATGACATAGCACGTGCATAACGATGTCCGAACTCTCCTTCGTTAAACGGATTTCTATTATAGCCTTTATAACGATTACGTGTATTATTTACAACCTTTGTTCCTTCAGCTTCCATGTTTTCGAAAATCATTTCGGCGGCAGTATGGTACTCTAGGCCTGTCCATGCTTCAGAATAATAAGGAAACGGACGGGCTTCTCTTTTTCCTTCGGGATAGTAGGCATTCATTAAACCTGCTTCATTATTGGTAATATAACAACGGAAAGTACTTAGGTGGTTACTCCAATAATCACGATAGTTATACTTCATAACTGACTGTAGTGATTTTTTAACATTCTCAGGCTTTAATAAATAGCCAAGCCCGCAAATATGTGCCATTTGTTGACCTACCATTTGATGTACCAAAGAAGCTTCTCCAACCTGAAAATTCATGGGTTTAGGAAGTATCTGAATATAGTATTCTCCATTAAACATATTTGCATCCATCCACGCACTTCCCGATTCGAACAAAGCACGACACTCTTTAGCAAAGGCTTTATCCTTAACCACCTTTGCCATTTCTTCTCCGGCACGCAAAGCGCATAAGTACCAAGTTCCCATTTCAGGGTTTGGCCCTACGTAGTTTACATCCATCGTATTGTGGTGTGTACCTTCAATCACCCCATTTTTGTCCGCATCCCACTTACTTGCTTTCCAAACAAATTCCAATGATTTTTTTATGGCAGGATATAGCTCTTTTAGTTTTTCTGTATCACCTGATAATTGCCATTCGCGATACATTCTGATAATACAACCCAATTGACCGTCGGCCGCTGCACCTATTGTTTGTTTTTCCGTTTTTAATGGTAAGAAAAAACGATGTGCCATTGCACCATTATCGTGTATGCCGTATGCAAACTCCACTTCGCGCATTGAAGTGGCAACATCTCCAAATAAAAAAGGAATAGTAGATTCGTAGTTCCATACGTGCGTACATGTTCCTGGCCCCCATCCGCCTCTAATTTCTTTAGGATTTATTGATGTTCCATAAATACTACCTTGGCCTTCCCAGCCAAATGCGTATCCATCACCATCTCTAAATAAAGTTTGGCAACGCATATTAACCACATTAAATAAAGCTGCCTCTTTTATAGGAGTGGGTACATCTTGATTTACAAACGCATTCACAAAATTTTCTGTGCCTTCTTTTAAATAGTCGTATTTATCAACAACCTGTTCGGCAACATCCCACGCATCTTTAAATTTAGTTCCATAATAATTAGGCATTGGCTTCTGTGGCCATCCTGGTTGACCTTCCCAGCTAATACGTATAGGGAAATGCCAAGCTAAAACAAAAGGAATAACCTTGGTTTCTCCGGGTTGTAGCTTTACTTTTACTGCAAGAGAAGAAGGGCTTATACCATCCTTTGGTTTCTCCTGAACTTCAATTAGCATGTTATAGCCCTCAATATCTTTACTTTCGCCTTTTGTATGCTGCGTTAAAATACCATTGTCCTTTAAGTCATCCCAGAAATCAATAACTGAATAGTTCCAATTTAAATCGGGATGCCAACTTGTTCGGTAACTAATTTCGCCAGCAGCAGGAGTAGTTAAAGCAATAGATCCCCAACGACTATCATTCGTATTATCAGAATTAGTAGTCATTTTGATACCTTGAAGCGTTTTTGTTTTCACATAACTATTTACGTTTTGTTTAACATTGTTTTTAAAGCCATCAAAACCAATGAAATTAGGAATAGTACCTGCTATACTTACCTCAATCGCCTCATCTTGGGTGTTGGTTACGGTATATTCTAAAATGGCAGTTGGTATACTACTATCATCCGTTTTGCCGGGAATCATCGGATTAAACGCTTTGAAAGACACATCGACAGGCATTTTTTCATCCATCAGTGTGACTTTTGCTATTGGATAAGATACCTCCATCTTACTCTCCTGAAAACGAGGAAAAGTACTATTCATTTCATCAGATCCCCAATCGCCTTCAAGTTTAGAATTAGGAATAGGCCCTTCTAACGAACGGGCATCAATATTGCCTGAAGCTGTTTTAGTTCGGATAGCAAAAAACGGCGCCACTCGAATTGCTAATGGATGATTATTAAAATATGGTAGAAAGCCCATAGCTCCCTGATTCATAATTTCCCAGTCTACCAATTTTCCACGTGCATCTATTGAAACAGTACCTGTTCCTATCCCACCAAGAGGCATGGCCACTTTATCAATATTTCTTCCTTCATAGGTTTGTAAGTAGTTCACATTATCTTTTTGGGCACTCACATTGCTCGTTAAAAACATCAGCACAAGCCATGCTAATGCTTGTAACTTTATGAATTTTGTAAAATGTTTCATTAATCTGCTTTTTGTTAAAAAAATTGAATTATTCTGTAAATTAACATCTAATAATCCTCTTGCATATACCTTAATTCATGCGAAAAATTATCAATTTCATCACAACACTTGTTTTATAGCTTTGGTTTAAAATAAAGTACATATACTTGCAGATAAACAGGTAAGTAAGCTTAGTTTAAAATTCCTTCTATTTTTAAAATCATCGGGAATTTCAATCGTATATTTTCAGGCACATAAACTGATAAGTTTCGCCTGATTGTTTAAATTTTGTTTTTTGTCAAGACTTGTAATGCTTTTTATATTTCCGGGTTTGGTAACTGCATTTAGTCCTATGATTGGTACCATCAATTCTCCTGATTCTAAATTTAGAATAATCGATATAGAATAAGTCCCTTTGAATGTAGCTCCGATTTCTTTGGATTGATAATTAAAAGCAAAATGGGGAGTTAATTTAATAACTCCCCAACATTTATACAGTATTACTTTCATCTAGGAAACCAACACAATACTACCATTTCGGATTTTGCTTTAAATTTTCATTTAAGATGGTTTCCTTTGTTGGTAGAGGTTCCAAATAATCCCTTGTAGGATCAAAAGATCGTGCTGCTGCAGGCTCAACAATAATAAAACCGTTAGCATCCTGAACAGGTACAACCTTATACATTAATTGAGTATTACCTTCAGTATCTAATATTGGATTACTATCGTTATCTATCAAAATGGCTGTTTCAAACTCAGTACCACCAAACTGTACACCTAACATGGCATTTGGCATTTCAATTTCCGCTGTCTTCCAACGACGTAAATCATTTCTTCTCCATCCTTCATGTACTAACTCTACAGTTCTTTCGCGACGTATTTCAGCTTGCATACTTAAACTGTTAGCAGTAACAAAAGCATTTGTTAAAGGCGCAACTCCACCACGAGCTCTCGTTAAATTGATAGTTTCGTTAAGCTGGGCATCTGTTATTGTGTTATTCTTTTCGTAAATAGCTTCGGCATAAGTTAATAACACTTCGGCATACCTTATTTCATGAATAAATTGAACCACACCACCATTACCATAAATATATTCATCCGAAAGAAATTTCCATGGTCGATAATAAGTTACAGCATCGCCTCCTTCACTTACATTAGGGAAATCAATACCAGCTCCGTCTTGATCTAGTCGGCTGATTGTAAATGCGCCTGGTGTAATGGTCGTATTCCACATGCGATAATCCCTATTTTGGTATTCGCTAATCATTGTAGCACGTCCTTCAAATAAAGGAGAGCTTTCAATGGATAAACCATCTGTACACACATACATATCGGCCATTTTTTTGGTTATTGGCGCTGACATAACTTGACCATTAGATCTCAATCGCTCAAAATCATAACGTCGCGCAAATATTTGCTCTTTAGAATCGTTCCCTTGGTTAGTAAAAAACAAACGATACGATTCCATTGGCTTATCGGCACTCATGAAAAGCTCATATTCCTCACTGTCCATAACTTGTTTTGCCGATTCAATAGCGATATCTAACAATCCATTAACATCATTACCTGTAGCGTGATATTTTGCCCAGGTTGCTTCAAACAAGGCAATACGTGCTCTTAATGACATAGCCGTTCCTTTGGAAATACGTCCACGTTGAGGATTTGGTATTTCACTTTCGAGCGGTAAGATATCTGCAGCGCGTTTTAAATCCGCTAAAAGAAAATCTATTACTTCTTTTCGAGGTGTACGTGCGGCAAATAATTCTTCTGATGAAGGATCGAGTGTTTTTGTATAAAATAAGATATCACCGTAGGCAAATACCAGATTTGAATAATGAAATGCTCTAAAAAATCGTGCTTCTGCCACAAAACGATTGTCTTCCATTTCATTGATAACCGCTCTATCAATTAAAAAATTACATTTTCTAATATTGCCATAAGTATTATTGTAATAATTACTTGTTACTGGAGCTAATCGTGTACCATTACTTGTTGCATTAGTAGAAGTAAAGGCAATATCACTATCTGCATCGCCTCGTTGGCCAAAGCTGCGATACAATATATTAACTCCACGTTCGTAATCTGTGCTATTTTTCCATAAACTACCATCAGATAACTTAGCTTCTGGTACTAAATCGAGCTCCTGACAGGCACTAAACATCAAGACTAATCCTAAAAGATATAATATATTTATTTTCATTTCATTGCTTTTTTTATGATTAAAAAGTAACCTGAATTCCTCCACCAAATGTTTTCATAAATGGATAAGTTAATGAGCTTCCACCTGCTTCAGGATCAAAATTTAAACCTTTATCCATCGCAGTCCACATGGCAACATTCTCACCACTTAGATAGAGTCTAACACGCTCTAACTTCATATGATTAAGAACGGACTTAGGTAAAGAATAACCAATCTGAATGTTTTTTAATCTTACATAAGCTCCGTTAAGAATGGTGTTGCTTGATAAAGTGTAATTATAGCTATCCTTACGATAACTTAATGCAGGAAAATTTGCACCCGTATTATCTGGCGTCCACGTTTTACCAACCCAATATTTCATTCCTGGATAATACCATGCACCCTTATTACCCGGTGAGGCAAATGAACCGGATTTAAAAATATCACGTTTACCCGTACCTTGAACAAATATTCGGATATCAAATCCTTTATAATCACCAGTCATATTAAGTCCAAAATTATATCGTGGCGTAGAGTTTCCTAATTCAACAAGATCACCAGTATCTCCATTTTCAGGATCACCTAATGCGTGTAGTTTTTTATTGCCATCTAAATCGGCATACATCGCATCTCCAATGGCTATAGCCCCAACTTGTGCGTTTGGATTAGGGATTCCTCCTTCAGAAAAACGTTCTGCATAGGCAAGCAATTGCTCCTGATTTTGAATAATACCTTCGTATTTGTAACCAAAGTAAGTGCCATAAGCATAACCTTCTAAAAAGTTATTTTGTCCTGCTTTTTTAACAGCTCCTCCATTCAAATTGGTTAGTTTGTTTTTAGCATCAAATATATTAGCGTTAATGCTATAGTTGAAATCTCCAATTTTATCTTTCCAGTTGATCGAAATTTCCCATCCTTTAGTTTCTAATTCACCTATGTTCAATGTTGGTGCAGTAGCCCCTAATACAGAAGGAAGTGTAATTGGAACCAACATATCTTTGTTCTTTTTAATAAAATATTCGAATGTGAAATCAAGCTTATTATTAAGAACGCTAACATCAATACCGAAGTTTGTTGTTGCAATTGTTTCCCAGGTACGATCTAAACTAACCACATTTTGTTCGGTATAAAAAGGATTTTCGTTTTGAACGCCAGCAATGGTGCTTTCTGGATTAGTACTTGCTACTTCATTTCCGGTTGCTGGTCCAAAAATGATAGGCGTATCTTTGTTGCCATCATTATTTGCATCGGTGTTATTTATTAAAGCCAGATAATCGTATAAACCTATACCACTTTGATTTCCAGTTTCGCCATACGATGCGCGAAGTTTTAAATTATCGAAAATGTTAAGATTTTTAATAAAAGATTCCTCTGACAATCTCCAAGCAACAAATGCACCACCGAATGTACCAGCCCGGTTATCAGGGTTAAATCTTGAACTTTCATCTCGTCTAATATTCCCTTCTAGGTAATAACGATCTTTAAAAACATAATTTGCACGAGCAAACATACCTTTAACAGTCCATGTGTTAATTGTTTGATTTATCCTGGCATTATCAGGATCTCCTAATCCAAGCGAAAACAGGTCGTTTGTAGCAAAATTTTTAGCTAGTGCCCAAATTTGATTATACTTATTTTGCTCATGTGAATAACCTACGGTTAAATCGATTTGATGATTCTCATTGATTTTTTTTACGTAATTGGCATAAACATTTGCGTTCATATAGGTTCCTCTACCAGATGCCTCAACTAGAGTAGCTGGTTTATTTCGGTATGCGGTTGGTTCTGCAGAAGTACCCCCATTGGCATATCCTCCATTACCTGATCCCCCTTTTTCTGTGCTAAACGTATTGTAGATTGGAATGCTTGCGTTTACATTACGATCTCTGGTATCTAAATTATTTACACCAGCCATTGCCGTCAATTTCAAATCTTTAATAATATCGTAATTAAGTGTGAAATTTTGAACAATTCGATTGGTCAAACTTTTATGAGGAGATCCATGTTCTAATAATCCTAATGGATTGGCAAAACCTCTAAATTGATAACGCTCTCCGTCTGGACGTGCAATTGGTAAAAATGGTAAGTTATTTGCAACTGTAGCTAAGGCCAGATTAATCTGGTTGTTTCGTACACGATTACCCACTTCGAGTGAGGTTTGACTGCTTAATGTCAATTTATCATTTAATTTATAATCATAATTAAAACGACCATTATATCTTGAATAGTCATCATCTTTGGTTTTGATAATTCCTTCTTCATCTAACATTCCTAAAGAAAAATAGTAATTAGAATTTTCTCCACCTCCGCTAATGCTAAAATTATGATTTTGACGCACACCAGTACCCACTACCGCATCCCATAGTTCGTTATCGGGGTTGTTAAATGATAACCAACTATCGGCACGATAAGCACCACCTAATTCCCAATCGCTAAAATTTAAAATTTCATCAGTTCCAATGGCATCATAAAATCGTTGTCCCCAAAAAATTGGATCTCCATCGTTTGCACGTGCTTCGTTTGAAAGATCTAGGAATTGCTTAATGCTTAACTTTTCAACATCGCGTGTTGGTACGTTTACCGAATAAGCTCCTTTGTATGTAACAACGGGTTTCCCTTTTTTACCTTTTTTGGTAGTAACTAAAATTACACCACCTGCAGCCTGATTTCCATAGATAGCCGCAGCACCATCCTTTAATACAGACATGGATTGTATGTCTTCTGGATTTATTGACGTTAACGACCCTTGCAAACCATCAATTAATATCAAAGGAGAATTTCCTCCATTAGTTGAAGATAATCCTCGAAGTGTGAAGTTTAATTTTTCATCGCCAGGTCTTGAACTTTCACTTGAAATAACCAGACCAGCGACAGCCCCTTGCAGTGCACTAGCAGCATTAGCAACTGGACGACTTGCAAAAACTTTTGCATCAATAGTTGCAATAGCACCTGTTAAGGTCTCTTTTTTACGAGATCCATAACCAATTACCACAATTTCATTTAAACCTGTTGTTTCTTCAGCTAAGGTTACAGTAATTTCTTTACGACCTGCCACACTTAAACTAAGTTCTTCAAAACCTATAAATGAATAAACCAGTACTGTTTCCTCATCTATAACAGTAAGCACATATTCACCTTCTATATTTGTAACGGTTCCATTTGTTGTTCCTTTCTCAAATACATTAACTCCTGGAATAGGATCACCATTGGAATCTAATACTTTTCCGCTTACTAATATTCTTTGTTTTTGCGGGCTTGTATCTAGATTGTTATCGGTGGGTAAAATAACAATTACATTATCTACCATGCGATATTCTAAAGATTCATCCTTGAATGCCAAATTTAAGATGTCAGATACAGCGGTATCCTCAAATTTACCATTAAATCGACTATCAATATTTCTGACTATTTCATTTTTATAAATAATGGAATAACATGACTCTTTTTCAATCGTTTCAAAAACTTCTACCAGGGTAGAATTTTCGAAAGAATGGGTCATGGTTTTGTTCTGCGAAAGTGTAATCGCCGAAACTTGAATTAAAAATCCAAAAATAAACAAAGTTGTTAATTTCATAACTAAGCATAGTTTTCTAATACCAGGACTTTGGGTCCTTTGGTAAAACAATTTTCTTTTCATAAATTTACATTGTTAAAGGGTTATTATTTAATAATCTGATTACAAGCGGGCAGGTGGTTGGACACCTTCTCGCTTTTTTGTTGCTGTTTACATAGGCACTATCTTTTTATTTTGAATTTTCTAAAGTCAGTTCTTTCGTATTTTATATTTTCAGTAATGGATAATACATCTAAAACCTTCCATATGGTTTCTTCATTTTTAAAGGTTCCCGAATAAATCACATCATTTAAACTGCTGTCTTCAAGCGTGATTTCAACGTCATACCAGCGTTCTAATCTGCGAACAAGTTTGCTCAAAGGAATGGATTCAAAAATAAATTTATTCTCTTTCCAAGCTATTGTTTTTTGAGCATCCACTTGTTTTAAGAATAATTTATTTTCTTTGAATTGAGCTTGCTGACCAGGCTTTAGTAAAAACTCTTTTTTATTTCTCACTAAACTTACACTGCCCTCAACAAGTGTAGTTTGCGTAATTTCGTCTGCATAAGCCATTACATTAAATCGTGTTCCATGTACTTTTATGTCGTAACTATTGGTGTGTACATTAAAAACTACATCTGTATTGTGCTTCACGTCAAAATAGGCTTCCCCAGTTAATTTTATTTCACGTTTTTTATTAAAATCATTATTGTATTGTAAGCTAGATTCTGAATTTAAATGTACAAGCGAACTATCGGGTAATATGATTATCGATTTTTCTCCTCGTGCAGCAATAACTGTACACATTGTATTATTTGGGATTCGATTATCCTGAAAAATCAGAAAATACAAGAAAAATGCCAGGGCAAAAACAGCCGCATACTTCAATGAGTTTAGCATAATTATCCTCAACTTATTTTCAGAAAACACTTTTACTCTAGCCTCTCTTAATGCTTTATCTACTTCTCCATCTTCGTACGAAAAAGGAGACCAATTATTCTTATACGCATCAAAAAACACTCTATTATCATCACCCTCATTCAGCCAGCATTTTAATTCTTCGGCTTCATCTGCTTTTAACTTTCCAGTTAAATATTTATTTATTATCGTCTCGTATCTTTCCATATTTATTTGTTGCCTTCTATATAGTAATACACTTTAAATCAAAAATACCCATCATGCAAATAAAGAAAAATTAAATTAAAATTTTAATCTTCTTTCTATGCGACTGAACAGTTATGCATTAAGTGTAAAAATATTAAATAAACATAGCTAACAATTAAATGATGTTTAAGGTGAATAATCAATATTGTCCTATTTATTTTTTGTATTGGGCTATCCGCCCAAGCCCGACTTCATTTTTTGTCTTGAATACAAAAAACGGAA
>JADGFH010000589.1 GCA_016743925.1 Labilibaculum sp. | reverse complement strand
CTTATCTTAAGAGCTTTTAGAAGTTGAGTTTGAGTAATTATTATAGTTATTAACAGGTAAATAGCCAGTGACACAAAGTTTTGAACATACCCTTTTATTTAATCTTTATGATATAGACAAACTTACCAAATAAGATCAAAACACAAAAGCAATTGGTTTATTCTTTTATCATATAAAGTTTATTATTATCTACATCATAAAATAAAGGAGCTACAACAATTTTAGGATATTTAACTCTCAATCTCTTTGCTTCATTCACAACAAATTCCAGTGCATTCCCAATTTCAAACATTGGTGCAAAGTTACCAAAATGTTCTTCGGCTCTTTCTGGAGTCCATCCTGCCGTATTAACTAAGCCGTCTATGAATTGATCTTTCCTAGCATGTAAATTTACCATGCCACAATTGTTGTGTCCAATAAGCGCAATGTGTTTAATTCCGCCAACTGAAATCGCATAAGAAACCTTAAATTCACTGTAACGAAGATTAGCTCCTCCTGATCGAATAATGTAAGAGAAATTTTCAGGAATATGCAGGTGTTTTCGATTATCCATACACATCCCAACAAGAAGCTGAGCCTCAGAATATTCTGCAAAAGGTCGGTTTAAATTATGAAATTCCAATAATAAGCCAATTGGTGTGTGTCTGTATTCTGGCAGAATATCCTCTGCTTTTGTTATGTCAATAATTTGGTTCATAGCTTCAATCTGCGTGGTTTAGAATGATTCTAAAGATAACCAATTGCTTTTTGAAAGCAAATCAATTAGAAAGGATTACTAAAAAATAGAAGATTATGCTTCATTGTAAAATCCGTATTATGCATTAATTCTTTTCGAATCAGAAAGAATTTTATGAATCTTCTAACTCCTCGAAAATATTATACTTCGCTTTTCGTTCTTTCCATCTTTCTCGAGCATATTGTTGCATATCAACAATCTTATCTCTTTCATCAACAATTTCGAAGCCTAAAAGAGTTTCTATAATATCTTCCATGCTCACAATACCATCCATTCCTCCATATTCATCAACAATCAGTGCTATTTGTTCCTTTTCATCAAGTAGATTTTCCCATGTCTTAAGTAAAGTTTGAAACTTTGGCACCACAATAATAGATCTCTTAATATCCTTCAATTTTAAATTCCTTTTGCCTTCGGCCAGATATTCAAAAACAGATTGCCTCAACACATATCCCGTAATGTTGTCATTCCTTTGAGAGAAAACTGGAATTCTTGAATAGTATAGAAACTCTTTTTGATGAAGAAATTCTTGAAGGATCATTTCTTCACTGGCAATACATACCACAACTCGTGGCGTCATAATTTCATTGACACTAACTGTTTTAAGTCGAATTAAATTCTGAATTATTTTGTTCTCATTTTCCTCCAAAGCACCTTCTTTTGTTCCAATATGTGCCATAGCCGATAATTCTTCTCGACTAACCGATACCGTTTTGTCTTTTGGTGAAAACAATTTCGTGATGTAGCCTGTTAAAATTACCAAAGGATAAGTAATAAAAACCATTACATTCATTATTAGACCTGAAGTCATAGCAATACTTCGCCAATATCTTGCACCAATGGTTTTCGGGATTATTTCTGAAAAAATGAGAATTAATAAAGTTAAAACTGCAGAAACCAATCCAAAATAAACTTCGCCAAACAATTTTGTAGCCTGTGCACCAACACCAGCTGCCCCAATTGTATGAGCAACTGTATTTAAAGATAAAATTGCCGCCAATGGTCGATCAATATTGTTTTTAAGTTTTAAAAAGGTAGTCGCTCTTTTATCTCCCTTATTTATTCGAACATTCAAAAATGAAAGAGGCGTTGATAACAAAACAGATTCCATTACCGAACAAAGAAAAGAAACAACAAGCGCAAGAAATAGATAAAATATAAGAAGAAGCATTAAGTATTAGTTTTAAGTAAATCTCTCTCTGTAATTTACTTAAAATATAACGCTTTAAAAAATAACAATATACGATTCACCATCTTAAATAAATGCTGATTTTATTCCAATTTGTATTAATCAATTTCATTTTCCTTTTTACCAACAATCGTAAATTTCTTATTCAATGTATTTCCATTGCCATCTACCAAAGTAAGTAAATGATCTCCTTGGTCGGGGCTTAATTCTATTTGATGAAATTGCGTTGTTGTTCCAATAAAATCACCATCTACATGCCAGAAAACTTCTGCTTCTGGATCATGATGAGCAATTTCAAAAACAACTTTACCTAAAATACCATCCAAATCTACTGGAACAAAAATTTGATCATTACCTTTTGGATAAATGAGTTCCATAGCTAGCTGATCATGCCCTGAACAATCATCCCGAAAGGGCGGCAATGAACGATACAAGGCATTCCGTTTTTTATAGTACCATTCCATAGCTGGTGGTAAAACGAACCAATTCACATGGTGCATATTTCGTGGTTCCTCACAATTCGAATTCACTTGATATCGATTAGTTTTATCCAAATGGATTCTTTTATGAAAAGGACAAGAAACCGTCTCCAATCCAGCATTACAAACCAGCATCGTATCTACTGCTTCGCACCATCTACTCGCCCTGTATCCACTTTGACGGCAAACCTGAATTTCTTCCATTTCTCCATAGGGAATATCGAACCATGATCCTGTAGGTAACAAATTAAACACATCGAACATTACTGGTGCTGCTGCTCCAACTCCTGTTAGGCCTGGACGTCCTTCTCCATCGGCATTTCCTACCCACACACCAACTACATAATCGGGAGTAGTTCCAATTGCCCATGCATCCCTAAATCCAAAACTAGTGCCTGTTTTCCATGCCACTTTACGTGATGAAGAAAATGATTTCCATCCATTTTCACCATCTGGCCTGTTCACTTCTAACAAAGCATCAAAAGTTTGGTAAATAGAAGCTGCACTTAATAAAGCATGCGCTTCTTTCTTTCCATGTAAAACTATATCCTTTAATCGATAAGATGGCTTTCTAATGTCATTTGAGTAATAACATTTATCCAAATTATAATGCTTTAAACCTCTTGCAAGTCCTGAGTAAATTCCACACAAATTCCACAATTCACCTTCTGCACCTCCTAAAATCAATGACAAACCATAATGACCTGAAGGCCGATTCAAGCGTAGCATTCCCAATTTCTTCATTGTGTAATGAAAGCGTTCTACGCCAAAACTGCGTAGCATTCGTACAGAGGGAACATTTAATGACCTAGATAAAGCTTTGCGAGCAGGAACCGCTCCATCGTAGCGCAAATTAAAATTCTTAGGAGAATACCCAGCAATTTGAGTAGGAATATCAGGAACTAGTGTCCGTGGTAGTATTTCACCACTATTCAACATACTTGCAAACAGAAATGGCTTTAGAATACTACCTGTACTTCGAGGTGCTCTAATCACATCAACCTGATTGGCATGATTTTCCTTTCCTTGCTTATTTGTATTTCCAACATATGCTATGCTTTGTCCAGATTCTACATCCAATACCAAAACTGCCATATTGTAAATTTGATTCGCCTCTAAATTTCGCTGATGTTTCTTCACGATCTCATTTACCTGAAGCTGCAATCTGTACTGGATTGAACTACTAATTCGTTCTCCTGTGTACTCTTTGTTAGCTTGATCAAGAAGATGTGGTGCGATCATTGGCAAAGGATGAACTTGCCTTGGAATATCTTCTAATTTTGCCAACTCACAAGTGATCGAATCTATAATTTCTTTATCCCTTAAGCGATTCAACAATCGATTTCTTTTCTTTCTAAGCTTTTCACTGTTTTTTCCTGGATATATTAAGGATGGTGCATTAGGTAAAACAGCAAGTGTAGTTGCTTCTGCCCAAGATAATTCACTTGCACTACGACCAAAAAATCGCCACGAAGCAGCTTCTAAACCCACAACATTACCACCAAAAGGAGCATGAGAGGAATACAAAGCAAGAATCTCTTTTTTCGAGTAGCCAAGTTCTAATCGAAAAGATTTAATTATTTCAACTAGCTTTTGGTAAACGGTTCGACCTTTCCCTTTACGTGAGATTCTTATTAATTGCATGCTTAACGTACTTCCCCCACTCACCACATGACCAGCTTTGACATTTTGAATTAAAGCTCTCCCCATAGAAACAGGATTAACACCAAAATGGTAATAGAAATAGTTATCCTCAAATGCCAACAAAGCTTTCTCAAATTTTGCCGGCACTTCCTTCGTTTCTGGAAAACGCCATTGCCCATCTGTAGCAATTC
>JADGFH010000588.1 GCA_016743925.1 Labilibaculum sp. | reverse complement strand
CATCAGCACAAATCAATTTAATTGATGCCAATGGTTCTCCTTCCGAAAGCGACGTTCCAATGACATTCTATAACACTACATCTGGAAAGGTTAGGTATCAGTTCATGCATACGATGAATGCCAAAGGAAATCCAGACACTTTATATTTGGATCCTTTACTTAGCTACAACATAACAATTCATACCATTCCAGAATTGCATCGTGATAGCATTAAAATTAATGGAGGAAAACACACGGCTATTGGGTTTGATGCTGCTCAAGGAATGCTAAAAGTTAGCTCTCCTAGAACCACCCTTTATAAGAACTTACAAATACTGATAAAAAAGGATCAAAAAATAATTAACATTCAAACGCCAAATCAAGTAGGCAAATATCTAACTGGAAAATACGATTTAGAAATTTTGAGTATGCCAAGAATATCAATTCCTGCTGTTGAGATAAACCAAAGTAAAACCACATCCATTACAATTCCACAACCCGGATTGGCAACTATTTTTAAACCAACCGTGGGTCCCTGTACTCTGTTTGTGCAAAAAGAAGATAAATTGGAATGGGTTTATAACATCCCCGAAAAGAATATACGGGAGACTATAACCTTGCAGCCAGGCACTTATCATCTTATTTTTAGAAATAAAAATGCTTACCTATCTCAAAGTTCACGTAAAGTAAGTTTTGTGATCACCTCTGGCAAATCAATCCCCGTAAGATTGTAATCTTATTGATTTACAAGAAGCTAAATATTAACGATTTCATAAAATTTAGGCTATTTAGAAGGCTTTGAGTAATGCAGAAATACATTTTTGTATATCTTTGCACCCATTAATAAAACCGTACCAAGTTTTTATCATCTAAAATCTCATTTTCCAAAATGGATCTAAAAGAAATGAACAACCAAGTGGATCTTACTGTAACCGACAAAGCATCGAATAATGTTCGCATTCTTTCAGCTGCTATGGTAGAAAAAGCAAAATCTGGACATCCAGGTGGAGCTATGGGTGGAGCTGACTTTGTCAACGTGCTTTATTCTGAATTTTTAAACTTTGACCCAAGTGACATGAACTGGATTAATCGCGATCGATTTTTCCTTGACCCAGGTCACATGTCTCCAATGTTGTACTCTATCCTTTCCTTAACTGGAAATTACACAATGGAAGAGCTTGCAAATTTCAGACAATGGGGAAGTCCAACTCCTGGTCACCCTGAAGTTGATGTTGCAAGAGGTGTAGAAAACACTTCTGGTCCATTAGGACAAGGTCACACAATGGCTGTAGGTGCTGCAATTGCAGAACGCTTTTTGGCAGCTCGTTTTGGCGATTGGATGACACACAAAATTTACACTTTCATTTCTGATGGTGGAATTCAAGAAGAAATTGCTCAAGGAGCTGGTCGAATTGCAGGTACTTTAGGACTTAGCAATTTAATCATGTTCTATGATTCAAATAACATTCAACTTTCAACAAAAGTTGAAGAAGTTACTGTGGAAAATACTGCTAAAAAGTACGAAGCATGGAACTGGAATGTTATTACGATTAACGGTAACGATGCTAATGCAATTCGCGAAGCATTAACTGCTGCTAACAAAGAAACAGAGCGTCCAACACTTATTATTGGTGAAACTTTAATGGGTAAAGGTGCTGTAACAGCTGAAGGCGAAAGCTTTGAGAACATGGTTTCTACTCACGGACAACCATTGGGAGCTGCTGGTGCATCATTAGCTAAAACAATTGAAAACTTAGGTGGAAATCCAGACGATCAGTTCCAGATTTTCCCTGAAGTAAAAGAATATTACGCTGAAGTTTTAAAGAAAAAGCAAGAATTTGCTGATGCTAAAAAAGCTGAACAAGCTGAGTGGGCGAAAGCAAATCCTGAACTATCTGCTAAGCTTGCTAAATTCTTTAGCAACGAAGCTCCTGAAATTGACTACGAAGCAATCGTTCAAAAATCAGGTGTTGCTACAAGAGTTGCTTCTGCTGCTGTATTATCTGAATTGGCACTTAATGTTGAAAACATGATTGTTTCTTCTGCCGATTTAAGTAATTCTGACAAAACAGATGGTTTCTTGAAAAATACTAAGGCGTTAGCAAAAGGTGATTTCTCTGGAGCTTTCCTTCAAGCAGGTGTTGCTGAATTAACAATGGCTTCGATCTGTAATGGTATTGCTCTTCATGGTGGTGTTACTGCTGCTTGTGCTACTTTCTTTGTATTCTCTGATTACATGAAACCTGCAGTTCGTTTGTCAGCATTAATGCAAGTTCCTGTAAAATATATCTGGACTCACGATGCATTTCGCGTTGGAGAAGATGGACCGACTCATCAGCCAATTGAGCAAGAGGCTCAAATTCGTTTGCTAGAGCATTTGAAAAATCACTCTGGACAAATGAGTTTATTAGCGCTACGTCCTGCTGATGCTGATGAAACAACAGTAGCATGGAAAATGGCGATGGAGAACACAAAAACGCCAACTGCCTTGATCCTATCTCGTCAGAACATTACTGAACTTCCTTCTAAAGAAAATCGTTACCAGGAAGCTCTTCAGGCTGAAAAAGGTGCTTACATTGTTGAGAAACCTGAATCAACTCCTGATGTTGTTCTTTTGGCAAGTGGATCTGAAGTTGCAACATTAGTTGATGGTGCTAAAATTTTACGTGCCGAAAAAGGATTGAATGTTCAGGTTGTATCTGTTCCTTCTGAAGGATTGTTCAGATCTCAATCTGCAGAATACCAAAACGAAGTGATTCCTGCAGGAGTTCCTGTGCTTGGATTAACAGCAGGTTTACCTGTTACGCTTCTTGGGTTAGTTGGACCTATGGGCAAATCAATTGGATTGGATCATTTTGGATATTCAGCGCCAGCTAGCGTTTTGGATGAAAAATTTGGTTACACCGCAGAAAATGTTGTAAAAGAAGTATTATCTCTACTTCAAAAATAAGATACAATACAAATTTTAAAGATCCGGAATCGTAATGATTCCGGATTTTTTTTGATCCTAATTAAACCTTCTTCAAAGAAAGTAGTCTTACCTAACGCATAACAAAAGTGAAATAGCTATTTTTAAACAAGATTAATGGAATGCTAATTGATGAACAAATCAGACGAAGAAATATTACAGCTTTTCCGCAGTAAGTCAACCCAAAGTCAGGCATTTTCTCTCTTGGTTAAAAAATACCAAGAAAGACTATATTGGCAGATCAGAAAAATTGTTCTTTCGCACGATGATTCTGATGATATTTTGCAAAATACTTTTGTGAAAATATGGAAAGGCTTACAAAATTTCAGATCAGATTCTCAATTGTTTACCTGGATGTTTCGAATCGCAACCAACGAATCGTTAACATTTTTAAAGGAGAAACGAAAGAAACACTTGGGATACTCTAATGGCGAAGTTGAAGATGTGTTAATTGCTAATTTAGAAGCAGACACGTACTTTGACGGAGATAAAGCTCAGCTAGAATTGCAAAAAGCAATTTTGCAGTTACCTGACAAACAACGTTTGGTTTTTAACATGAAATATTTCGATGATTTAAAGTATGATGAAATATCCGAAATTCTTGAAACTTCGGTTGGTGCTTTAAAAGCATCCTATCATCACGCGGTTAAAAAAATCGAATCGATGTTAAAACTAAACGAAGTGTAAATTAAACCAATTAAAATTCCGACAGTCTAAAGAATATAACTGTCTTGAATAATATTTCGAATATGAAAAAAGATCAGCCATTTAAAGTTCCCGAAGATTACTTTGAAAATTTAAGTGATCGTATTCAGGAAAAGATCGAATTAGAAGAGAATCCTAAAAAAAGGGTGCTACAAGTATTGAAACCATACATTTGGATGGCGGCAAGTATTATTGGAATTGTTTTTATTGCCAAAATTGTATTAACAAATTCAGTAGACCCAAACTATAAAATCCAACAAATTTCTCAATCAGAAATAAGCATCGACACACAAAATTTGGTTGTGAACGCAGGTGATTTAAACTGGTTTTCTGATGAAGAAGAAGAACTTACATCTGAAGAAATTATTGAATATCTATCGGATTATGACATTGAAACAGAAACACTACTTGCAAATTTATAATAACTGAAATATGAACCGAATCGTAATTACTATATTGCTTTTTGTATTCGCAAGCTCATCATCATTCGCTCAAGAACGTAAAAGAGAGGGACGCGAAATGAGAAATCGAATTGAGGCTCAGAAGATATCTTATATCACTCAGAAACTAGATTTAAGTCCTGAAGAAGC
>JADGFH010000587.1 GCA_016743925.1 Labilibaculum sp. | reverse complement strand
GTATTCTTTTCAGTTAGTGCCTCAGTTGCTTCTTTCCTTATTTTGATGTTTTTATTGGCAATGTATCCAATTCCTCCAGCCAAAATAATTAAGGCTACAAAAAGGTAAATTACGATTGTTTGCTGACGACTATAGGCTTTTAAACTCTTTATCTCAGTTTTGTTTTTCGAGATTTCGTAATTAGCTTCAAATTCTGCGATCTTTCCTTTGTCAATTTGATCAATAATACTATCATATTGCGTGCTTGAAAATTCTCGAAAATATTCTAGAGCTTTTTTGTAGTCTCCTTGATTTGAAAAATACTCAAATAAATTTTCCGACGTAATTTTTTGCAAACTTCGATCCTTACACTGATTAGCATGCTCAAATGCGGAAAGGAGATATGTTTTAGCTTCTTCGCTAATGAAATATTTCATCAGAATTTCACCAATGCTGTTAGAAGAATAGGCTATTCCTTTTGTATTTCCAATTTGACGATGCAAGTTCAAAGCTATTTTGTGATATTCAAGACTCTTATCAAAATTGTTATAGCTTTCGTATAGTTTCCCAATAGATGAGAAGACGTTTGCTTGTTCTTTCAAGTCATTTAATTCATCAAATATCTTTAAGGATTCATTATAGCTTTTTAAGGAGTAATCTAACTCATTTAGATCTTTGTATACAGTTCCAATATTTTTAAGAGTCGCAGCAATATATCTTTTATTCCCAATTTCTTTTCGTAAGGTTAAAGATTTATTGTAGTGGGTTAGGGATTCGTTGTAATTGTTTAAACGCCAATAGATTCCTCCTATGTCATTCAAGCTGAAAGCAATAAGTGTTTTATCTCCAATTTCTTGTCGTATTTCTAAGGCTTTTGTGTAATAGTCAAGTGCTTTGTTGTACTTGCCAAGATTCTTGTAAACATTACCAAGGTTATTTAAAGAAGAAGAGATATCCGATTTATCGCCTAGTTTAGATCTGATTTCTAGCGATTTTAAATAAAATTCCAACGAGCTGGCATAATCTTTTTTTAGCCAAAAAGTACTTCCTATGTTATTTAAAGTATATGCGACTTCTTTGGGGCTGCCTTCGTTTTGTCTAATATCTAATGATTGGTTAAAATATTTGAGTGCTTCATCGTGTTTGTTAAGGATTTTATAGATTTCGCCAATGTTATTTAAACAGCTTGCAATACCCTTGTTATAATTAATTTCTTTACGAATTTCAAGCGCTTGATTTTGACAATCCAGAGCCAATCTGTAATTATTAACTCTTCGATAAAGGTTCCCCAGATTGTATAAGTTAGTTGACTTTTTTATTGGATCATCTTCATTTAGTATTACAATTTCTTTAGTGTAATCAACGCTTTTAAGCGGATCTATATCTATGTAAAGGCGAGAAAGTTCTTTAAGCAATGCGATTCTTTCATTTCCTTTAGTGCTTTTCAATAATTCTTCTGCCTTTAGAATTTGATCCTGATTTTGTCCGAACAATAAATTGGTCGGAGTTAACAGAATAAATAAAAAAAAGCATCTAAAGAATTGAAACATAGTGTTTATTGAATTTAGGACTAATCATTAAGTAAAAATAGCATTTATTTAATGATCAGCAACACTATGTGAAAATGAGTTTAGTCTTTGTTCCTAGTTATTTTATTAGCTAGTAACTTTAGATCTACTCCTGTAAAGTTTCCCGAACTCATTAAAAGTACATTTGTATTGGTAAAGTTCATGGCTAGTAAATCAGTAATTAACTTATCTGAATCGGTATACACTTTAAGGTTGGTGCCTCCAAATGCCTCTGCAACTTGCTTTTTGCTTATAGGTTCAAGTTTTTTGTGAGCTATTGTTTTCGGATCAAAATACACGTATGCTCGATCGGCAGTGCTCATGGTATTCTTGTAATGAGGCAGAAATTCTTTTTTTAAGCTACTAAACGTATGCAACTCCATACATGCAATTAGTTTTCTGTTCTGATATTGCTTTTTTACAGCTTGTGTTGTTGCTTGCAGTTTTGATGGTGAATGTGCAAAATCTTGAAATACACTGCAGTTTTTATTTTCATCTAGCTTTTGAAGGCGGCGAGCAGCTCCATAAAAATTTTGTATCGACTTGTAAAAAGCTAAATCTGAAATGTCAATGCTTTTGCAGATGTTGTATGCACCCATTAAATTTTGCAAATTGTGTTCTCCAAAAATTTCCAATTCATATTCTCCCGATTCAGTTGTTAAGATGGAATGGTTATTTTCTACTCTAAATGGATGAGTATTATATGGAATGTATGTAATGTCTTCTCGTTTATTTTGCAGAATGCTTTGAATGTGTTCATCTTCCTCAAAATAAATCAAGCTACCATCTTTTTGAATCAAATCGGTAAAGATGTCAAATTGCTCAACGTAATTATCAAAGGTTGGAAACACATTAATATGATCCCATGCAATACCTGTTAGCAAAGCAATGTGTGGATGATATAAGTGGAATTTCGGTCTTCTGTCAATAGGTGAAGATAGATATTCATCACCTTCAAAAATGGCAATTTTTGCATCTTTACTTAATCTAACCATAGTTTCAAAACCCTCTATTTGGGCCCCAACCATATAGTCAAAATCAATTTTGTTCTCTTTTAAAACGTGCATTACCATGGAAGTTGTTGTGGTTTTCCCATGGCTTCCACCGATCACGATTCTGGTTTTGTCTTTTGTTTGTTCGTAAATGTATTCAGGATAAGAATAAATTTTCAAACCAAGTTCTTGAGCACGCAAAAGTTCAGGATTATCTATTCGCGCATGCATTCCTAAAATAATTGCATCTAAACTTGCATTTATTTTATTAGGAAACCATCCCCAAGATTCAGGAAGAATATTGTGCTTTTCCAATCGTGATTTAGATGGATTAAAAATTTCATCATCAGAACCAGAAACGGTGAAACCTTTTAAATGTAATGCGATTGCTAAATTGTGCATGGCGCTACCACCAATTGCTATAAAATGTACCCTCATGGAATTTCGTTTTTAAAATCGTATTTTTGATTTGTGTCAAAGATTCGCTTCTGTAAACTTTGAATTTACAGGAAAAAATAATTTTAAAGATAACATATTTAAGTTAAAGTAATGAAAATATATAATATCGAAACGGGTAATTTTAAGTGTGATGGAGGAGCAATGTTTAGTGTTGTTCCTAAGCTTTATTGGAGTCGAAAATACCCAAGCGATGACGATAATTTATGTAATTGTGCCATGAGAAGTATGCTTGTGGTTGATGGTGATCGTAAAATTCTAATTGATAATGGGACTGGAGATAAACAAGATGCAGCTTTCTTCGAGCATCAACACTTAAATGGAGATGCTACACTTATTTCATCGCTTGCAAACGTAGGTTTTTCTCCAAAGGATATTACTGATGTTGTTTTGACTCACTTGCATTTTGATCATTGCGGGGGAGCTGTAAAGCATAAGGATAATAAAGATGGTTACGAATTAGTGTTTCCAAATGCAACGCATTGGGTAAGCCGAGATCAATGGGAAAATTACTTAAATCCTAACATCCGAGAAGCTGATGCTTATTTTAAGGAAAATGTAATGCCTATAAAAGAGGCTGGCAAGCTAGAAATTGTTGAAGAGGAGGGAGAATTATTCCCAAATTTTGAGGTGCGTTTTGTAAATGGACATACTCCAGGTTTAATGATTTCCTTAATTAAGAATGAAGATTATACTTTGGTTTTTGCTGGCGATTTTATTCCTACGGCAGCTAATGTTCCAGTAAAATGGTTGGCAAGTTATGATCTTAACCCAACTAGTTCTTTGAGTGAAAAGCAAGCATTTTTAAAAGAAGCTGTTGATAACAATTATATCTTATTCTTTCAGCACGACATAACAACTGAATGTTGTAGTTTAAAGCAAACAGAACGCGGAGTTAAAGTTGATAAGTGTTTTCCCTTACAAGAGCTTAGGTAAGACTTAATTCACTTTCGTAACCGTAGTGCAATAAAGTTTTTTCAATTGTTAAGATTCGTTGACAAACGGTCTTTTTTCTGCCAAAATCATTGTACGAAGTATCTAAAGAGTGTAGATAATATTCTAACACTCTCAGCTGTGTTGGGAGTGTAGAATTTTCGAATTTCTTTTCCAGGTCGAGATGATTAATCCCTTGCTGATCTAGTAATTCTTGTACAAAATATCCGGCTTTAATTATCCTTTTAGATAAGTTAAGCTCATTGACCACATGCAAAACCATTAGGCTGGTCAGCAATGTGAGGCAAGCAATCACAAGTAGTACTGA
>JADGFH010000586.1 GCA_016743925.1 Labilibaculum sp. | reverse complement strand
GGTATGATATAGTAACTAACTTATTAAAGCCTGCTGTAAAAAGCATACAAGTATTAGGAGTAACCTTTGAAACGGCAACAAGTGGAGGAAATATTACTTCTGACGGCGGAAGTGAAATTATCGCTAGAGGTGTATGTTGGAGTACTTCCAACTCACCAAGCATTACGGATTCCAAAACCACAAATGGAACAGGAATTGGGAGTTTTACCAGTTCCTTAACAGGATTGCTTTCTAATACAACCTATTATCTAAGAGCCTATGCGACAAATAATGCAGGAACCTCTTATGGTGAGGAGATCGATTTTACAACGAATGAAGCTCCTGTTGTTCTTCCAATAATAACAAGCGAAGCCATATCGGAAATAAGTTCAACAACTGCTAATAGTGGAGGCAATGTTACTTCTGATGGTGGAAGTGAAATTATCGCCAGAGGTGTATGTTGGAGCATTTCCAATTTACCAAGCATTGCTGATTCCAAGACTACTGATGGGACAGGAACAGGGGATTTTACCAGTTCTTTAATAGAATTGCTTCCCAATACAGCCTATAACCTAAGAGCCTACGCGACCAATAATACAGGAACCTCTTATGGTGAGGAAATCGGTTTTACGACGAATGAGATCCCTGTAGTTCTACCAACAATAACAAGCGAAACTATATCAGAGATCAGCTCTGAAACGGCAACAAGCGGAGGGAATATTACTTCTGACGGAGGTAGTGAAATTATCGCCAGAGGTGTATGTTGGAGTATTTTAAATGATCCAAGTATTCATGATTCAAAGACAACTGACGGGATAGGAACAGGAAATTTCACCAGTTCATTAACGGAATTACTTTCGAATACGACCTATTACCTAAGAGCCTATGCGACTAATAAAGCAGGAACCTCTTATGGTGAAGAAATCAGCTTTACTACCAGGAGTAATATATATTCTGGTGATGTGTATTTAAACAACCAACAAGAGGTAGATGATTTTGGAGGCATGGGATATACCACGGTTACAGGAGATGTTGTCATTGAACCTTCTATACCTACCACCTTTTCAAACCTTAATGGTTTAAGCTCTCTTACCAGCATAGGTGGCTCCCTTTTCATAGCAAAGACCATTGGTTTGCAGAATCTTTCAGATTTGAAAAATCTGTCCGAGGTAGGGGATGACATTAGACTATCCTATAATCAAGGATTAACCAGTATTGGTTTAGAAAGTTTATCTTCTGTTGGGAATAATTTTTTTATAAATTTTAATGAGGATTTAATCGATTTAGAAGGCTTAACTAAGCTTAAATCTAATGGAGGGAAACCAGATTTAAGTATTTGGAGTAATGGTAAATTGACAGATTTTTGCGGAATTAAACCACTTCTATCCGATTTCACAGGGGTATTTAGTGTTATGTCTAATCTTTACAACCCAACGCAACAAGATATAGTAGAAGGAAATTGTAGTCAATAATGAATTAAATTTTCTAATAAATGATGAACAAAGATATACTACAAAAGATCATTAAAATAAGAGAATTAGCAATCAATTATTGAATATGAAAAGGGAAAATGAATTGAATTTTTAAATATTTACTACAGTTATTTTAGAACAGAACAATAATCTTAATATGAAACAATTAGAGAAGCTTGGAGAGCACGAACTACTTCTCATTAACTCATCATGATAAAGAAACTATTAAAAGATTTAATTAAAATTAATCTTAAAACGATTATTTTCAATTTTAATTACTTTCCATTTCAAAAGGCCATAAAATTTCCTGTTTTAGTTTCACGAAATACATATTTTAAACGACTTAGAGGAGTAGTGAAAATTGAAAGTTCAGTCCGTTTTGGAATGATAAAAATAGGTTATAATAATTGTCACATTTTTGACAAGAAACGAAGTCGAACCATTTGGAGAGTTGATGGAAACATCAATTTTAAAGGAGTTGCGAATATTGGTCATGGATCGAAAATTAATTTGGGAAAAAAAGGGATAATAACTATTGGAGAAAATTTCACGATAAATGCTGAGAGTACACTTAAAATTGATAATGAATTGACCATTGGAAAAGATGTTTTAATCTCTTGGGATGTTTTAATAATGGACAGTGATTTTCATGATATATACCAAGAAGGAAAAATTATCAATCCGTCTAAACCTATACTTATTAGCGATAAAGTATGGGTAGGATGCAGAAACCTTATTTTAAAAGGAGCTCACATAAAAGAAAATTCTGTTATTGGAGCCAATTCCCTTGTAAACAATGAGCTTCAGATGTCAAATGCTGCATATGTTGGCACACCTGCTCAACTTGTTAAAGAAGGAATCAGCTGGGAAAAGTAATTCAACAGTAAAGTTTATTGGAAATAGAATAATAATCGATGTATTTAATCAATTACAATGCTAAGCACAAATAAAATTTTTAAAGACTAACAATAAACAGCAGAACTACGAACACATTGGTATGAAGTTATACACTGTGGAAGGTAGTATGTAATTACAAATTGAAATATGAACAAACGTATAATAATAGTATCATTAGCAATAAGCTTGACTTGCTCGTTAAGCTCTTTTTGCCAGACGGTTCAAAAGCCTAAAATTTCCTTTTCATTTGATGATGGCTCAGTAAAGGACTTTCCTGCTTATGACTTAGAAATTTGGAATCAGATGTTGCTTGACAATCTCAAAAGGCATGATGTAAAAGCCGTTCTATTTATTAAAGGTTCTGGTCTCGATAATGCAAAGGGAGCAGAAGTTATACGAAGCTGGTACAGCCTTGGGTATCTTATTGGAAATCACACTTACAGTCATCCTTATTTCAATAGCGATAAAATAAGCCTTGACTTTTTCAAATCGGATTTCCTGAAAAATGATTCACTTATTTGTAGGTATAGGAATTATATCAAATTATTTCGTTTCCCATATTTGAAAGAAGGCAATACAATTGAAAAACGAGATGGGTTTAGAGCCTTTTTGAAAGAACAGAATTATAAGATCGGGCATGTTACAATTGATGCGTCAGATTGGTATGTTGATAGAAGATTAATTAAACAACTCAAAAATAATCCAGATGCAGACCTTAGCAGGTTTAAAAAATTCTATATCGACCATATTGTTGACAGGGCACTTTTCTACGATTCCTTAGCATTTTCCATTACTGGAAGAAGAATAAAGCATAATTTACTATTACACCATAATTTATGTGCGGCTCTTTTTTTAGATGATTTAATAAAACAGAATTTTTTGCAAAACTGAGTGGGTATTTTTTATTACTATTCGCATTGGCAATGACCTTCTCAACAGGAATAAAAGGGGTGTTTGATTATTCTGTATTTATTGCCTCTGCTGCAGCATTTTCATTAAGCCTAATGAAAGATAAATATCTAGAGATAGATATCTTAATTCATAAAAGAAATAAATCTGCTTAATTGAAAACAAGCGCACCATATTTATACCATTAATGAAAATATCAAGATATATAATACGAAATGAAAATTAAGACTTGTTTGATAACAGGAGCCAATTCAGGAATTGGAAAACAGGCCGCTATTCAATTAGCCCAAGCTGGCTTTCATGTTATCATTGGTGCACGGAACCGAGAACGTGGAAAAGAAGCTCTTTCTGAGATTAAAGAAAAGTCAGGTTCTGAATCTGTTGAGCTCATTATAATTGATATGTCTTCCAAAGAATCAGTTCTTGGTGCATCGAAAGAATTAAATCAGCGATTGAAGAATCTTGATGTATTAATCCATAATGCTGCTGATTTTGATATCACTCGGAAACAGCCGGAGAAATCAGTTGATGGCATTGAAACCATCTGGGCAACAAATCATATTGGGCCAATACTTCTAACAAATTCATTATTAGACTTGATAAAGAAAAGCAGTCAGGGAAGAATTATAACGATTGCCTCACAGGGACTCGTAATGCATCCAGGTCTGACTGTTGATCTGAATGATCCTGAATTTAAAACAAGGAAATTTTCTGTCCCCAATGCTTATTACCAATCCAAACTTGCTCAAATAATGTATACCTATTGGTTGGCTGAGCAACTTAAAGAAACTGCAATTACAATAAATTGTATCAGAGTCAGCAATGTGAAAATAGATGCAAGCAGGTACCCAAATATTTCGGGATTTATGAAGTTCCTATATGCAATTAAAAGTCGTTTTTCCATTTCACCTGAAGATATGGCTAGAACCTACACCTATTTGGCTACATCATCTGACTTAGATAAAACAACAGGGAAATACTTTAATGAAAAAAATAAGTTAGTTGATTCATCAGCATACAGTATGAAC
>JADGFH010000585.1 GCA_016743925.1 Labilibaculum sp. | reverse complement strand
CCTTTTAGGCTATGTGATGGGAATTATTGCTTCTATTGTAATTATGGTGTTAGGAAGTGGTCAGTTTGCTGGATTAGGATTTTTTGCATTTCCTCTTGCTGTTTTAATTGTAGTAATACCGGTTATTTTTCTTGAAAAAGTGAAGTGGTTAGATTTTATACCAGCCATTTTTGTTGGAGCTGGAGCATTTTTCGCATTTATGTCTTATGTACCTAACGCAAGCTTTGCAATTGCGGCAAAAACAGAATTGATTTATTGTGTTCTTGGATTGGTATACGGATATGTTACTGTTAGTTTAAGAGGTGCTTACGAGAAAAAAGTGAGTAAAGCGTAATCTTGTTAATAGGTGTGAATTTCTTTTTTTAGAGCATAAATATATTGCATTGATACATAATGTGATATCAGCTTGTAATAAATTAAGAAATAATAGAATGATTATGATTTGGTTCCCTAATTTGGGAACCAAATTTATTTTATAGAGTCAATAGCGTCCTAAATATTTTAGAGAATAGCTCTTATAGTATTCATTTAGATGGTATTATAGAGCAATTTTTCTTTAAGGGGTATTATTTAGTTTAGGTATTTAATTGGCATTAATTTAAAGAGTTTTCGTTTTACCTTTAAGGTTTAGTAAGACCAGGAAGCTTCGAACTTGTTCGAAGATCACCTGGCCGCACTTAAGCTTTAGGTACATTGGAGCGTAGCGGAAATCATGAATTCTTTATAAAGTAAACTCTTATGAACTAATAAGGAAGCTTTTTAAAATCTAGCCTTGATTTTTTTTGCTTCCGTTTTTTGTATTCAAGACAACAATTGGAGCAAAGCGGAAATCATGAATACAAATAAAAGAAGACTTTAATGAATAAATGAAGTCGGGTTTGGGCGGATAGCCCAATACAAAAAATAAATAGGACAATATTGATTTTAAAAATAGATAAATAATGAAACAATACAATAGGGTGCTTGCAATTGCTGGTAGCGATTCAGGTGGAGGAGCAGGTATACAAGCGGACATAAAAACGATTTCTGCATGTGCATGCTTTGCGACAACGGCTATTACAGCCATTACTGCGCAAAATACAATTGGGGTTATCGATATTCATGCCATACCTATTGGCACCCTAAAAAATCAGATTACAGCAGTACTCGAAGATATTGGTGCCGATAGCATTAAGATTGGGATGTTACATAACTCAGAAACCATTCTGGCTGTGCAAGAGGTTTTGCAACAATTTAAAGCGACTAATATTGTATTAGATCCAGTAATGGTATCTACTTCGGGAAGTAAATTATTAGAAACGGAGGCGATTGAAACGCTGCAAAATGTTTTAATACCAATGGTAAGGGTAATTACACCCAATATTCCTGAAGCAGAAATTCTGCTGGGAGAACAAGTAAACAATCAAAATGAACTGCCGGAATATGCTAGAATTCTGGGCAATAAATATAAGGTGTCGGTATTGTTAAAAGCAGGCCATTTGAAAGATGATGAGTTGATTGATGTGTTTTACAATGTGGAAACAGATGAGACAATCGAATTGAAATCAAAGCGAATACTTACGCGTAATACGCATGGAACGGGTTGTACGCTTTCGTCGGCATTGGCAGCATTTTTGGCTCAGGGTTTTGAATTAAACGATGCGGTTAAAAAAGCGAAGGAATACATTAACGGAGCAATTAATGCTGGAGTAGATTATTCGATTGGGAAAGGTCACGGTCCTGTAAATCATTTTTATCAATTATGGAATCGATGAACTCGGATATGAGATTTAAAGATGAATTATGGAATGCAGTAGAGTTAATTTATGCTGATATTTGCTTGCACCCATTTGTTAACCAGTTGGCAAATGGGACGCTTTCATCTAAAAATTTTGCTCATTATTTGGCTCAGGATATTTTGTATATCAGGGATGATTCTATTGCACTTAAAAAAATGTCAGAAAGAGCCACCAATGCTTTAGAAAGAAAATTTTTTAAGGATTTGGCAAAGGATGGAATCTCCATTGAACAGGAACTACACAACACGTTTTTAAAATATTTTAAGCTTACTGAAGCAAAAAGAAAATCGCCGGTAATAGAAAGTTATACATCCTTTCTGTTGGAGCATGTTGAAAATTCTTCGTACTGCGTTGCAGCAGCAGCTTTATTGCCTTGTTTTTGGGTATATAACGAAGTAGGAAAATACATTATCGCAAATGCTGTAGCTAATAACACCTACCAAAAATGGATAGAAACTTATAAAAGTGACGAATTTGGAAACTACGTAACAAAATTTATTCAAATCGTTGAACACCTCGCTAATAATGCTACCAATATCGAAAAAAAACAAATGCGAGAGGCTTTTGTTCAGGCAACCAGGTTTGAATTTAACTTCTTTGAAGAATCCATTTCAATATAGAATTGACAGCTTATAAGGAGAATATATATTTTTCTTATAAGCAGCCAAACTACTTGGCACTACTTTGTTCGAGCTGATTTTAGAATGTTGTGTGTGGCTAATTATTTTTTAACGGGCAATATGGAGTACATTTAGAAATACAATACTTTCGCATTTAATACCGATTGTTGTTTCCTTTGAGTCCTAAATTCACAAGCTTATCTGCGATTCAAAGCCACATACATCGGCATTATCCCTTATAGACAAAGCTAAAATCAATTTGGTATCAGATCAATAGCGTCCTAAACGTTTTAGAAAATAACTCTTACAATATTCATTTAGATAGTATTACAGAGCAATTTTCCTTTAAGGGGTATTATTTAGTTTAGGTGTCACGACTTGTTCATAAAAAGCTCTCATCAAGCGTATAATACTGGTTATGTAACTCCTAAAGATTATGCCTGTCAAAAATTAGTTACTTAAGTAAACTGCTTAAGCCGCAGAGGCTCTTCCTTTTTCCATTGATGAAAAAGGAAGCAAAAAATCTAGAGCGAGTAAGCACAAATTACTTCTACTTGAAAACTTTAAGTGCGGCGGAATGATCTCGAACAAAGTTCGAGCTTCCCCTTCTTTCTATAAGTTTTCTTCATATAAGCAGTTTGTTCTTCCAATGCTCACAAAGCTCGCCTCAAAAGGCAATGGATCATAAGGGTACTTGTTCACGATCAAATGATTGCAAATCACACTTCTATTTTTTATGAACAAGCCGTGTAGGTACATTGGAGTGAAACGAAAATCAGGTATACAAATAAAAGTAGACTTTAATGAATAAATGAAGTCGGTTTTGGGCGGATAGCTCAATACAAAAAATAAATAGGACAATATTGGTATCACATAAAAAAAAGCACAGCCTCCATTAAGAAGTGCTGTGCTTTTAGTAGTTATTAGTAAGCGGGTATTTAAATAGTTTCTGTTTCTTTTCTGCTTTTGCGAGCCTTGGCTGTTGTGTTAATTTTTTCGGTGTAAGGCGCTAATTGTTTTGCTATAGTAGCAAAGCTTGCAGGATCAACATCTGCCATCATATTCACATAGCGAACAATTTTTGTATTGAATAAGTGGCGAATCATTTTCTTCTGAATAGAAGGGGAGTTTAGTTTTTCGATCTCTGCTTTATGAGCCATGCACGCATCAAAATCATGCTTGAAATGTTCGTTGGCAGCAATTAGCTCTAGCAAAAAGGCTTTGCATTCTGGTAAGATATCTATCAGGGCTTTCATCCTGTCTGTATTCAACTCATTTACCAGTGAATCTATGCCTGCACTTTCGCTCTGATAGCCCTGATATCTTAAATTTAAATCATGTGCCTTAACCGCACGATACACTTCTGTTGCAGCTTCGGCAGTTGGTTTATCTTCGCGCAACATGCATGCCTTTACTACTTGGGTCAATCCCATAAGTAAACGGTCGCGTGTGTTGTCGTCCTCTTCCAGAATTGCAGCATATTTCGAACTGCGAACCGTACCTATAACCCGAGAAAGTTTTTCGTTTTCTTCGGCTATTTCCTGAATGGAATTGTGAAAATAAGGGTGGGCAGTAAAATCATTTTTGTTTAAGATCGTAAGGCTGTCGCTTATACAGTCGTTTGTTTCACTTGGAGAACAATAAGATAAAATGTCTTGAATCATGCTTACAGGTATTAGGGTTTGTTTTTTGGATTAACTGAGACTTAAATTAAAAATAATATTTCAATTAAATACAATTTTCTTGTTAAAATATGTTACGTTATTGAATAATATTTATGTAATATATTGTAAAGTAAGGAGTTGCTGTCTTGTTTTTTTTTAACATTGTGCGATCGTTAATTGTCTGCTAATTTGAGTATTTAGCTTGTTTAATTTAATTGTTATAAGAATAATGCTTTGTGTTTGTTGTCTTTTATAATGTTAGATTGTTT
>JADGFH010000584.1 GCA_016743925.1 Labilibaculum sp. | reverse complement strand
TTTGGCATTTTACTTATGGTTGGTGCGTGAAGCAAGAGAACAGATCAATCAAGGAACTTTTGCAGCATGGAAAGAGATCATGGTTAAGAAATTAGCTACTCGTTTATAACTGTTAAAAAAACTTACAATAAACTTATCTACATTGGTAATTGAAGAATAAGTTATATTTTTATCCCGAAATTTGTGATTCTGCAATTTTCGGGAAATCAAGAATTTAAAATTCAAATTTTGGGAACATTAGATTTATACATTATCCGAAAGTTTTTAGGAACTTTCTTTTTTGCTATAGTCCTAATCATTAGTATTTCGGTTGTTTTCGATTTTTCGGAACATATCGATGAATATATAGATAAAGAAGCTCCTTTACGGGCTATTATTTTCGATTACTACCTCAATTTCATTCCTTACTTTGCAAACCTCTTTAGTGCTTTATTTACTTTTATTGCAGTGATATTTTTCACCTCAAAAATGGCCTATGATACGGAGATTATTGCGATTCTAAGTAGTGGTATTAGTTTTCGAAGGATGATGTTTCCCTATTTTATCTCAGCCTTAATAATTGGTGTATTTTCTTTTTTATTGAGTAATTATATCATTCCGCCTGCAAATCAGAAGCGTATTGACTTTACGATGACTTATATAAAGAAGCAATTCCGCAATAAGGAACGTAACATTCATCGTCAGATTGAGCCAGGTGTCTTTATTTATATGATTAACTATGAAACTTCAAATAATACAGGCTATAAATTTGCTTTGGAAAAGTTTGAAGGAAAAGAATTGGTTTCTAAGTTAACTTCTCGTTCAATTCGTTGGAGTAAAGAAAAGGAAAAGTGGACTATTAATGATTTCTTTATCCGCAATATTGATGGCGATAAGGAGACTTTTGAACATGGAAGAACTAAGGACACAACCTTTAATTTTGGTCCAGAAGAATTTGGATCGAAGAAATATATTGTTGAGGCAATGAATCTGCCACAACTGAATGCCTATATTGAGCAGCAGGCAATGAGAGGTGATAGTAATATTGAAGCGTATAAGATTGAGAAATATAAGAGAATGGCAAATCCATTTTCAACTTTTATCCTTACACTTATTGGTGTTAGTCTTGCCTCTAGGAAGATTAGGGGAGGAATGGGCTTACATCTTGGAATAGGACTTCTGTTAAGTTTTTCCTTTATACTATTCATGCAAATTTCCATTGTGTTTGCCACAAATGGAAGTATGAATCCACTGCTCGCCGTTTGGTTGCCTAATATTGTGTTTTCAATTATTGCGGTTTATCTATATCGAATTGCTCCTAAGTAGATAGATTCTAAATAGTTTATTGCAAAAAAGTTTGATAATCAGGCAAAAGGGCTTATTTTATATGTCTATGAATATGGGATGGAATAAATTAGAGTTTTTTTCTATCCCAAAAATTAGTAATGTTGTATCTTGGAATTTCATGAGCTATTGAAATTCAATATATATATGACAATATATATTTTCTAACTAAATGTACAAATTATGTCATTGAAACGAAACATTCTTGATCTTAGAAAGAGAAAAGAAAAAGTGCTTCAAGGTGGCGGAGAGAAAGCTATCCAGAAGCAAGTTGCGATGGGAAAGTTGACTGCTAGAGAAAGAGTAACATCTATATTGGATGAAGATTCTTTCCATGAATACGATATGTTTGTTGAGCATGAGGCTCGCGACTTCGGTATGGAAAAGAAACAACTTCATGGTGATGGTGTTATTATTGGAACTGGAACTATTTACGGTGAACCCGTGTGTATTTTTGCACAGGATTTTACGGTAGCTGGTGGTTCTCTTGGTCTAATGCATGCACGTAAAATTACGAAGATCATGGATCATGCATTGAAGATGCGTGTACCTTTGATTGGTATTAATGATTCGGGTGGAGCTCGTATTCAAGAAGGTGTTAATTCACTTGCAGGATACGGAGAGATCTTCTTCCGTAACACTCTGGCATCAGGTGTAATCCCTCAATTGTCAGTTATTCTTGGTCCTTGTGCTGGTGGAGCTGTTTATTCTCCCGCGCTTACCGACTTTGTGTTTGTGGTAGAGAACATTTCTAAGATGTTCATTACCGGCCCTGAGGTAATAAAAACTGTTTTGGGTGAAGAAATTAGCATGGAAGAACTGGGTGGAGCTAAAGTTCATAGCGAAATCACTGGAAATGCTCATTTCTATGCTCTAAGCGAGTACGAATGCTTCGAACAAATTAAGAAGCTGCTAACCTTCATACCATGGCACAACGCGAAAAAAGCTAAAGCATTCCCGCCTAAGCCTCCAAAGCCAGAATACAAAATTGAGGAAATTGTTCCATCTGATCCAACGCAACCTTACGATATCCGTAACGTTATTAGATCGATTAGTGATGATTCTGATTTCTTTGAGGTTATGGAAAATTTCGCAAGAAATATCGTGATTGGATTCGGTAGAATGAATGGTGATACTGTCGGTTTTGTTGCAAATCAGCCTCTTGTTTTAGCAGGAGTATTGGATTGTGATTCTTCTGATAAAGCTGCTCGTTTTATTCGTTACTGTGATTCTTTTAATATTCCAATTGTAACTCTTGAGGATATGCCAGGATACTTGCCAGGTGTAGAGCAGGAGCACATGGGTGTTATTCGTCACGGAGCTAAGATTCTTTATGCTTATAGTGAAGCTACTGTACCAAAAATTACAGTAATTGTTCGTAAAGCATACGGTGGAGGTTACATTGCAATGAACTCTCGTCATATGAAGGCCGATTTCATGTTTGCCTGGCCAAATGCTGAGATTGCAGTAATGGGACCAGACGGTGCAGCTAACATTATCTTTAGAAAAGAGATTATGGCAGCAGAGGATCCAGAAGCAATGCGAAAAGAAAAAGTAGCAGAATACAGAGAGAAGTTTGCGAACCCTTATGTTGCTGCTGCGAAAGGTTATATTGATACAGTTATCGAGCCAGAGGAAACGCGTAATATGTTGTTGCACGCTATCGAGGTTTCTAGTAATAAAGTTGACGGAAGACCTGCTAAAAAGCACGGTATTCCTCCATTTTAAAAAGGATTCGATATGGGAGATTTAAAAGAGTTTAACGTTGACGGTACTATTTATACAACAGAGTTAACCAAGAAATTTGAACAGAGAAAGGCTTGGGTAAGACCTAATCCTAAACATATCAATTCATTTATTCCTGGTACAATTGTTGAAATATACGTTAAGGTAGGACAAGAAGTAAAAGAAGGAGAGTGCATCATGATTCTGGAAGCTATGAAGATGAAGAATCAAATTAAAATGCCTTTCGATGGTAAAATTGCCAAGATTCATGTAACAGAAGGAGTAAAGGTTCCCAACAGATTATTAATGGTGGAAATTGAGTAATCCCTCTGAACTGAGATAAATTTGAAAGAGCCTGATTGTAATGATCAGGCTCTTTTTTATTGTTTAACTCAAGTTTCGAACGCTAATAATTGGTGCACTCTAGTAGTGATGCTAGTACTTCTATAAAACTCCTACTTATGAAGCTTAAAAGCATTGAAGACAATGCTCACTTTTCGGAATAATGCCCTGCAAGTTGGGCGAGTGGTTCCTTACTTCTGAATGACTCTCCGTAAATCGGGCGAGCAGTCCCGAAAACATTGCAGAGGCATTCTTAACTATTTATGGGTTAGCCCAAATCTATATTTTCATTTTCCATTTCGAGGGGACTTGTTTATATAACAACGAATCGATCTACACCGCTATGTTATTCAGGTTCATAAGAGCTTAAGTGAATTACGAAACTTGAGTTGGTTAATCTAGTATGCCTATCCATGTAAAATGTTTCGAATTTAGGTAAGTTGGTTTTTCTTCAAACAAGCCAAATAAGCTCGATCCACTTCCCGACATGGATGCATAAACAGCTCCCATTTCGTAAAGCTCAGATTTTATTTTCGCTAGCTCGGGATGATTTGGGAAAATACTTTTCTCAAAATCATTAACAATTAAATTTTTCCAATTTTCGATTGGTTCTTTTATTAATCTCTCTAGTGATTGTTTAGGAATTGCTGGTTTTGTATTGGCGTATGCTTCTGGAGTTCCAATATGGATATCAGGTTTAATCAGTAAAATATGATATCCGGCAAGATTAATATTACATTTTGAAAATACATCTCCTTTCCCTTTTGCAAAAACAGGTTTGTTTTGAATGAAAAAGGGGCAATCGCTTCCAATTTGACCAGCAAGTTTTTCCATTTCGCTAACAGGGATATTGAGCTTGTATTGCGTATTCAGCATTTTTATAATGAAGGCAGCATCGGCTGAACCTCCTCCTAATCCTGCTCCAAAAGGTACGTTTTTGTGCAAATGAATTGCAG
>JADGFH010000583.1:505-4348 GCA_016743925.1 Labilibaculum sp. | reverse complement strand
CTATCATTCTTTAATGCTGATATGGTTGCAAACTCCCAAAATAACTCACCATTCTTTTTCTTATTCTGAAATTCACCTCTCCATTCATTTCCTGATTTAATTTCTTGCCACAAGGTTTCATAGGTATCTTTATGATTCAATCCAGAACTCAAGATCCTTGGATTTTCACCTTTTACTTCCTCTAATGAATAACCTGTTAATTCAATAAATTTTGGATTTACATATTCTATATCTCCATTAAAATCAGTAATAACAACCGAGGTAGGACTTTGAATAACTGATTGTGATAATTTTCGAAACTCATTTTCAACTCGAATTTGATTGCTAACATCACTAATTGAAAGCAAACAAACCACCTTACTGTTAAAGTTTGAATTTTTAATATTGATAATACAGTTAAACCTCTCTCCACCTTTTTTGATACCAATCGCAGTTATTTGATGTCTTTCTCTTTCCTTTATTTCAAAATTATAAGTAATCCAATAATTACTATTTATAATATCAAATATGCACTTTCCTGATAATTCATTCTCTGTGTAGCCAGTCATTCCAGCTGCTCTTTTATTAACTTCGATAATTCGATCACCTTCTATTATAAATACCGCCTCGTTACTCGCATTTGCTAATTTCTCATACTTATTCTCACTCTCTGCTAATCTTCTAATTATTCGATAACGATCAAGAACAATACCTGTCAAATTTGCCAATTCGTTTACAAGTGTTATATCAGCATTACTCGGAGTATGCACCTATGATATATAGCAAAAGTTCCTAATATCTTACCTGAAGGATCTTTAATTGGTTCGGACCAACAAGAAGCCAATCCTGCTTTTTCAGCTAGACCTTTAATATCTTTCCAATAAGGATGAGTGCTTATATCTTCAACAATTACCCTTTTTCCTGTAAATGCTGCAGTGCCGCAGGATCCTTTATTTGGGCCAATTGGGAAGTTATTTATGGCTTTATTATAGAAATCTGGTAAATCAGGAGCGGCTCCTACGAGTAGGTGCTTTCCTTCCCTATCCACACGTAAAATAGAACATATCGACCCAGGAGCAATAAATTGAGATTTTTTAACGATTTCATTTAAAATGAAATTTTCCGATTCTCCTTTATATAACAATTCTAATATGCTCGATCGTAATGCTTTCATAACCCTAAAATATCATATTTTTCGACTCATAAAACATTAATCTACGAATTGTTTTCAATCTAAATAAATACTTCCCCAAGAGCTAAATAACAATAATTTAACTTATTGAAAACATCAATTATTCTAAATTGACAGCTTTAAACTAAAAAAAATCACCTCAAACACAGGAAATAAGATTGATACCCAAATTCCTCTTCCATATTGTGATTCTAGGTAAATTTTGCCATCATGTAAATGCATAATAGACCAAGTAATTGATAATCCAATCCCTGACCCATTTACTTTTGTTGTAAAAAATGATATGATAATATTTAGTATATCCTCATAATTAATACTAGAGCCATCATAACTTGAGTCAGAAAACATAACAAACTTTACACCTAACAGTAAACGTCTTAATCCTATTGCAAATTCATAGGTAAAGTAAAATAGAAATTTGTTCCAACATTCTCTTTTGATTCAAAAGCAATTTCACCTCCCAACATTTCTACATAGGCCTTCGATATAGACAGTCCAAGTCCCGATCCCTCATGAAAATTTTTATCTTTAGCATTGCCTTGTTCGAATCTATTAAATATAGAATTTTTACGTTTTTCAGAAACACCAATTCCCGTATCTTCAACTCGAAATTTCAAAAATCCCCTATCCTTAGATATACCAATAATTATATGTCCTGAATCAGTAAATTTAATTGCATTTTTTATCAGGTTTGTAAGTATTGAATCCAACTTTCCCCTATCTGACACCAGATTATATTTATCTGTATTTAATAAATTATCTATTCGAAGTAATAAACCTTTTTCCTTACACTCAACCTTAAAAAAATCATACAAATCATTTACACATTCAACAATATTGAGATCCTCTAACAAAATGGTAGATTGTCCTGCATCAATTCTAGAAATATCAATAATGTCGTTAATTGTATTAAGCAATCGATAACCACTCTTCTCAACAATTTTAATATAACTACTTCTTTTCGTTTCATTTAACTTAGAATTATTAAGTAGGTCAAGAAATCCCAATATTCCATTCATTGGAGTACGAATTTCATGGCTCATATTAGCCAAGAATGCAGATTTTAATTTTTCACTTTCTTCTGCTTTCTCCTTAGCTTCAATTAATTCTACATTTTTCACTTGAAGTTCTTTGTTTATAAGAACATATTCATTGTTCTTTTTTTCAAGAATCAATTTATCTGAATTTATCTTTTGATCCCTTTTTTGAATTTGCTGAAGCATTTTATTAAATGAAGAATAAAGGATACCCGTTTCATCAGATTGGTTTCTCTCAATACGCTTCGAAAAATCTTGTTGATTTGTTATCAGCTGTGCAAACTTACTTAAATTTAAAATTGGTTTTGTAATGATTTTCTGGAGAAAAAATGCCAATATATATACCACTATAAGTTGAGATCCTAAAATCACCAGTAAATTTCGCGCATACATTAATAATGTTTGTTTTAATCCATCAGTTGAGATTCGTATATATAATCCGCCAATCTTCGAATGATTTAAAAAAATGGACTCATAAATGAAAAGGTGTTCATCCGAAAAATAATAATCAAAATCTGTATTTGTAAACTCAAAATCAGTAGTTGTTGAATTCTTAGCATAGGTAGCAAATAAATTGTGATCAATATCTACAAGATTAACGTTCAAAATATCAGGTTGGACTTTTAATTTCGATAAAATCCCAATTGCTTCATTTTTAAATTCAAAATCTAATGGGACAGCACAATATTCAGCAATTAATTTAGCGTGTAATTTATGATCGCTTGCAAAATTCAGTTTCTCTTTCCTCGTATTTCTTAAATAAACTGAAATAAAAATTAAGGAATAAGAAACAATACTTATTAATAGTATAATTACGATCAATTTATTTTTTATAGTATAAAATCTATTCATTTTCAGCGATTTTTGCTACCCTGTATAATAACGAATTCATTTCCAAATCCGACATTTCAACTCTTGATTTATTAATTTCAAAACGAATAGTATTTCGTTCAGTATAAAAATTTACTAAAACCCCTTTCTTTGAAAAACCAGAGGCATCACTTATCGTTAATATGGGTTTATTTTCAGTTTGTCTAATAATATCCTCCAAATTGGATCTGTTTCCCTGAGCAATAAAAAGAATATTTATTTCTGATATTTGTATTAAGTCCGTTGAAGAAATAATTTTTACTGATTTACCATTTATTTTCTGATTACTATAGAATTCTATTAATGCTTGTTCAATAGGTGATTCTCCAATGATAGAAATAATAAAAAAATCATCGCTATAGTAATTTGCATGATCAGACCAATTGATATACTGCGCAAACTTGCCAATGTAGCCTGCTTTCATTTGATATTCGTCTATATCCTGCGATAAACAAATAGTAATATTCCAGAAGGAAATAAAGAAGAGCAAATATTTCAGATTGATTTTTCGCATTTCTGTACAATTACTATTTAAGAGAATAAGTTAGTTTTATCGAAAGATTAAATCCTGGTCGTGGATAATCCTCTGGTACAAATACAGGATGTCCAGGATCATTCATCACCTCATCTAATATGTTATAGGTACTCAGCGACAAATTAAAATGCTTTAGGATCTCCTCCGTTCTCACTGTAGCCGAAAGCCAGATATAATCATCAATACCCTTTCGTGTGTCAGAAATACCTCTTTCCCTAGCTCCCATGTAG
>JADGFH010000583.1:0-495 GCA_016743925.1 Labilibaculum sp. | reverse complement strand
CCGTAATGTTTACATTCGATTTTTCTTGAAATTTATAATTCAATCCTAAATTTGCCTTATGTTTGGGCACATTCAAACTTTGAATCCAATTGTTCTGGTTATCGGAAACTTGAGAATGTTGATAAGTATAATTCGCATTAATAGTTGTTCTATTACCAAAAAAAGAATTAATACTGGTTTCGATTCCTTTCGATCTAAGCTTATTTTTATTTTTATAAATCAATGCCGCATTCCCAGGATCCTCTTCTCCTTGGGCCACTCGTACTATCTGATTCGACATATCTATATAAAATAGATTTACTGCCAACAATGTATTTTTTAAAATTTTCAACTCAATACCTGCTTCGATAGTATTGCTGGTTTCGGGTTTTAAATTTGGGTTTCCTGTAATGTTTATATTATTTGTTCGAGCCAATTCGCCGAAACTTGGAGCACGATATGCCCTACCATAAAGAATTTTATAATTAAAATTAGAATTTAAAACATGATTTATTC
>JADGFH010000582.1 GCA_016743925.1 Labilibaculum sp. | reverse complement strand
CTGTTATATTACTATCATATTGGAAATTTTGAAAACGCCATTTTCCAGATGATTTATATAAAATGAAATTAAATCGAAGAGGTTGTCTATCATATTTGACTAAATGACTTTGTATTGCAAGAGATTTGGAAATTTGTTCACTTCGTAATAGCTCATGTCCTTCATATTTCCCAAGTTGTTTCGTTAAATCACGTAGCACATTAACGATTGAATCTTTTTGGTTTGCTTCTAAAGTTTGCATCCAAGTATTTGAAGAGTAAACATACTCAATAGCTGATTTAGTTCCAGTCTTTTCGTAGTTCGAAAAAAAGTTATCGATAAGCTCTTTCTGATCATTATTAAGAGGAGAACAGCTAGCTATAAATAAACTAATTACAAATAATATTAAGTTTCTCATATTGGATTCTGATTTTATACTTTTCCTCTTTAAAACTTATCCTTATTACTCATTATCCACTTGCACGCCAATCATCTCCCAAAAGATTTTCTCATCGATAACATTAACATGATATTCCATGGCTTTGCGGTTTTTGCGACCTTTGCCAGAGAATTGTTCTGAATGAGCAGTTATCAAGTAATCAACATTTTTTGAAACCACGCGCTTCACTATTAAACCACGCTCTTTAACCAGTTGTTGAGCCAAATCACGATCGATGCGATTTCCATTGATTTTGCAATTGAGGTGACCAGAGAAGCAAACACTTTTACCAGCCAAGGTTTTCAGCTGTTTCTGAACTCCAGGAGTCGTAATAGGAATTTTAGTTCGCTCGTATTTAATTAATAAATCCAATTCCTTTGGAAGGATGCAAAGCAACTCAGAAACCAAGTTGAGATCATCCATTTCTACATTGGTTAAAATTTCATCGAGTAAATAAATGCGGATCAATTTTCTCAGGTATTCTTCATGAATTTCCATTACCTGATCTTTCGAAAGCTTGTAATCCTTTGCCAAATCAACCAATGAGATAATCTCTTTTTCTTCTAGGATTCGATCTGCCAAAGCACGATCCAAAACATTCAAATATTGACGTACTGGCACTGAATCTCCTGCATTGGATGTTAACCGATTTAACAGGTCGTATAACTTCGTTTTCTGTATGGTAGCGATGTTTTTCGCCTCTTTACGCTTAATGAAGAGGTTTCTTTCTCTCGGACAATCTTCAATATTTGTAAGATGAAGAAAATCTGCCATGAAAGTTTCGAGCTCGAACTGCTGAGAAAACAAATTCTTAAGGATTGAGAATAACTTAGCTATTGCTATAGAATCTGACTTAGCAGAATGACGGACTGAAAAATCAATATCATAATAGGTGCACAATTGCTCTAATCGACGTAAACCAGAATCTGGCGACACCAAGTTGAAAAGCTTTAAAGTACAAATGCCTTTTAATTTTTGAATATTGCCATTTAAGGCTGGTTCTAAAAAACGAAGTGCAAAATCCAAATCGTGTGCTACAAGTGTTTTACCATTTAGTCTGGACAAAATATCTGGCACAATCTCAGAAATAGCAGGTGCATTTTTTACCATATCATCGGTAATACCATGTATTTGGAATCCTTCTACATCAATACCCGGATGAATTAAGGTTTCATAGCTATTGAGTAATTCACCGTTCCAGTTCACAGTTTGAATTGCCAATTCGATTAAATGATCGCCATGTTGAGGTGAAATACCTGTGGTTTCCAGAGAAATAATGGCAAATTGATGATTGTATAGTTCCAATATTGGATCGCTTGTCATAGATTAATTTTGCTTGGGGTTGTACGATTGGTAACAAATATAATATTATTGAATAAATTATAACGAAAATTATAAGTTATGAATGATAAATTATGAATTAAAAATGTAGTAATAACTCATAAATTATAATTCCTAATTATTAAAATTAATGTAGTTTTGAAATTCAATTAGTAAAAAACACAAAACATACATACACTATGAACCTTGAACAACAACAAGCAAAGGAACTGATCGATTTTATTCATCGCAGTCCGAGTACCTATCATGCGGTTAATAATATCCGTGAAGAACTAACGGAAGCTGGATTTCAGGAACTGGATCTTCGTGAAGAATGGACAATTGAAAAAGGAGGGAAGTATTTCACCACCAAGAATGGATCTGCAATTTTTGCTTTCCAGATTGGAACAGGAGAGATTGAAGAAGAAGGATTCCAATTGATCTGTGCTCACTCTGATGCTCCAGGTTTTAAAATTAAGCCAAGTCCGCAGATTGAAGTAGAGGGAAACTATATTAAACTAAATACTGAGGTTTACGGTGGTCCGATTTTGAATACATGGATGGATCGCCCACTTTCTATTGCTGGTAGAGTATCCGTAAAATCAAATGATCCTTTAAACCCAGAGCATTTGTATGTGAAGATTGATCGTCCATTGATGGTGATTCCAAATTTAGCAATTCACTTGAATCGTCAGGTAAATGATGGAGTAGAGCTAAACAAGCAAAAAGACATGCTTCCTTTGTTGGCCATGATCACCGATGATATGGAAAAGGACAATTGCTTAATTAAATTAATGGCTGAAGAATTAAAGGTAGATGTTGATGCTATTATCGATTTTGATGTAAACCTTTTTGAAGTAGAAAAAGGTGGCATTTTTGGCTTGAATAATGAATTCATCTCATCACCTAAGTTGGATGATTTGGCGATGGCTCATGCTGGCTTACAAGCATTGGTAGCAGGAAAAGGAAGCAAGAAAACGCAGATGCTTGCCATTTTCGATAACGAAGAAGTAGGAAGTGTTACCAAGCAAGGAGCAGGTTCTCCTGTATTGCGTCATTTGTTGCAGCGTATCGTTTTCAAATTGGGTAAAGATATGGAAGCATTTCACAGAGCAATTTATAGTTCATTCATGATTTCTGCTGATATGGCTCATGCGGTTCATCCAAATGTTCCAGAGAAGCACGATCCAACCAACCGCCCGTATATTAACAAAGGACCGGTAATTAAAATTCATGCAAATCAGAAATACACTACCGATGGTGATTCGGGAACTGTATTCGAAACGCTTTGTAAGAATGCGGATGTTCCTTATCAAAAGTTCGTAAACCGTTCCGATTTAGTGGGAGGGAGTACGCTTGGTAATGTTTCAACTGGTCAGGTAGATATCCGTACAGTAGACATAGGAAACCCAATGTTTGGAATGCACTCGGTTCGTGAAACAGGTGGGGTTAAAGACAATGAATATATCCGTAAAGTATTTGCTTACTTTTTTGGATTGTAGAAAATCAGCTTATAAGAAAAGGCAGCATGTTAGTGCTGCCTTTTTTAAGTTTTGATTTGTTGAGAATATCAAAAGACCATATTGAAATTAATCTTCAATAATTTTATCCATCAACTTAACACAAGCTTTTTGAGCCTTAATAATGTCTTTATATATATTTGAATCTTGTATTGATTTATCTGAAGCATTATAGGAATCTACCGCTTTAATGTAATACTTTTTGGCAGCTAGGTTTCGGCTAAGCAAGGTACTTACATCAGCATAAATCAAAAGATCTTTATAATCAGGATTTTCATTTTGTTCTACCAGCTCAATAATTTTCAATAAACTTTCTTCCGTTTTAACCCTATGTTTTTCAGCAAATTTTAAAGGCAAATGATAGTCTGTAAAAAGTAAAAAATGGGTGCCAGCCTTACTTTTAAGGTAAAGCTTGTTGTCTGGATCTAAAGTTAATGCTTCATTAAAGTTTTTTAGAGCTTCTTGCTCTTGTCCTTTATTATGCTGAACGGCCAAGCCCTTGTAGTAATGTCCTGCTGCAACTTTAGGATCCAATTTAATAGCAGCATCGGCGTACGTAGATAAGTCATCAAAATTCTTTGTTCTTACTAAGCACTCACAAGCAAGAAGAGATAGCTTTATGTTTTCAGAATCATTTTTTAATTCAATAAGAACTTTATTTAATGTCGGTTTTACTTTGCCAGAATAATACAAAGTTTTAAGTGTTTCATAAGTTTCTCCTTTTTTCACTACCTTTTTCTCTTTCTTCTCGTTACTCATGTATTCTATAAATTATATTTTAATCTAATACCGTTCTTGTTGGTGGTATTCATCTACGAATGCGACAAAGTTACAAATTGAAAAACTTATTATTACTATTATAAGGGATCTATTTGTCCATTTAGGTTGAGAACTTATTTTTTCAATCCAACATGAAATGACAGAACTAAATTCCTAAAAAAGTAATGAATTAGGAGAATTTCAAATTAATAAAGAGCTGAAATTTGGAAAAGGATAATCTATAGGAAACAAGAATTTATTGTGACTCGTTTTGGCAAAATATAAGAAAAGGCAGCATGTTCGTGCTGCCTTTTTTATTGAACCAGATAAGC
>JADGFH010000581.1 GCA_016743925.1 Labilibaculum sp. | reverse complement strand
GAAGTGATTCGAAAGAGTCGTAAGAAAAAAGGAAAGAAGGCGACTACACGCAAAGTTCTCGTGGATACTTACCAATGGAGTAAAGCAAGAGGAGTTGGTGATACAATCAATTCTGATTGGAATGAAGGAGCTGCCTGTTTTTCTCCAGATGCTGATGTGTTGTATTTTACTTCTTCAATGAAAGTGAATAAAAATAATCAGGGAACTAAAATATTCGTTGTTAAAAGAGAAGAAGATGGTTGGGGAGGAGTAATTCAGTTGGATTTAGTTCCAGATAGCTTATCGGTTGGACATCCTTCTATATCAGCAGATGGTAACATGCTTTATTTTGTTTCTGACATGCCAGGCGGTTATGGAGGTAATGATATTTGGATGGCAAAGAAAAATGGAAATTCTTGGAGTGAGCCACAAAATTTAGGGAGACCAATTAATACGCCTAACGATGAATTGTTTCCATATATAAAGGGCAATGGCGATTTGTATTTTGCTTCTGATCGAACTGAAGGAATGGGCGGTTTAGATATTTATCAAGCAAAACGTGAGAAAACAGGTGTTTGGAAAGTTGAGAATATGAAATACCCAATTAATTCTACTGCTGATGATTTTGCAATGGTTTTTCAAGTTGGCGAAGAAAAGGGAATGTTCACCTCTTCAAGAAAAAAAGGTAATGATGATATCTATCGATTTGACTATGTACCATTGCAATTTTCTTTTGTGGGGAATGTGATCAATAGTGAATCTAAAGAGCCAGTTGAAAAAGCGCGTGTTCATATTGTATCATCAGACGGAAAGCAAAATGATGTTAAGGCAAATCAGCAGGGGAAATTTACTGTTGAGTTGGAGCCAAATTTGGAATATGTAGTTATGGTTTCGGCCGATGGTTTCTTAAATGGGAAAGAACTGGTAAATACTTTAGATCTTACTGTTAGTAGAAACTTTAAGTCAATGATAGGTTTAAATCCTATCGAAAAACCAATTGAATTGCCAAATATTTTCTACGATTTTGGATCTTGGACACTAAGAGATAAATCGAAAACGGCTTTGGATGCTTTGGTTGAAACTTTAAATGATAATCCTAAAATTACGATAGAACTAGGTTCTCATACCGATTTTGTAGGTAGCGAATCTACAAATAGAGATTTATCTCAAAAAAGAGCACAGTCTGTTGTCGATTATTTAATTGAAAAAGGAATTTATTGGGATCGATTAGTAGCACAAGGATATGGTGAGTCTAAACCTTTAGAAATTACATCCGAAAAGGCAAAAGAGTACGATTTCTTGAATGAAGAAGATGTATTAACGGAATTTGTAATTAGTAAATTCAAGGAAAAGGAAAAAGAAATAGCAAATCAGTTGAATCGAAGAACAGATTTTAGAGTATTGTCAACGAATTATGCGCCAGGACCGAATTCTAAAAATAAACCAGGTGCAAACTCAAGCCAAATTGGAAATACAATTATTAAGAATTTGAGTGAGATTAAAGGTGTGTTTTATACAATTCAAATAGGTGCTTTTAGTAAAAATACAATTCCACCCGTAATTCAAAAATACAAAGTTGTATTTCGAGGCGAAGTAAATGTCAATACGGTAAGATATACCACAGGTATTTTTGATGATGCTGAGGAAGCAAGAACTGAAGCAGCTAAGATTACAAAAACAGGAATTAAAGCTTTTGTAATCGCATACAATAAAGGGAAAAAGATTACCTTTGCCGAAGCAAAAAAAATGAAGAAGTAAATGAGTGCACAAGGATTTAGTAATTGTGTTTAGTTTCTTATTAGTGTGAGACTTGATATCTATTAATTATCCTGAATTACTTATTAACTTTTACCTTTTATCTAAACAACCATGAGAAAAGACGAAAGATATAACCTTAGAGGAGTATCGGCTTCGAAAGAAGATGTGCATAGTGCAATTAAAAATCTTGACAAAGGATTATTTCCGAATGCGTTTTGTAAAGTTGTACCTGATTATTTAACAGGTGACAAAGACTATTGCAATATAATGCATGCAGATGGAGCAGGAACAAAATCTTCTCTTGCATACATGTATTGGAAAGAAACTGGTGATTTGTCCGTATGGAAAGGAATTGCTCAAGATGCTTTAATTATGAATCTTGATGATTTGCTTTGTGTAGGAGCTGTAGATAATATTCTTTTATCATCAACTATCGGAAGGAATAAAAATTTAATTCCTGGAGAAGTTCTTTCTCAGATCATTAACGGTACAGAAGAATTGTTAGGTGAATACAGTAAAATGGGTGTTAATATTCATTCGACTGGTGGCGAAACTGCTGATGTTGGAGATTTAGTTCGTACTATAATTGTAGATTCTACAGTTACTTGTCGTATGAAGAGAGAAGATGTGATCACCAATGAGAAAATTCAAGCTGGTGATGTTATTGTTGGTCTTTCATCGTCAGGGCAAGCTACCTACGAAAAAGAATACAACGGAGGAATGGGATCAAATGGTTTGACTTCTGCTCGTCATGATGTATTTTCTAAATATTTAGCTGAAAAATACCCGGAAAGTTTTGATAATGCAGTACCTGAAGAGTTAGTGTATTCTGGAAATTGCAAATTAACCGATGCGGTAGAAGGTGTTGATATTGATGCAGGGAAATTGGTGCTTTCAGCAACCAGAACTTATGCTCCGATAATTAAGAAGATTTTGGATCAATACAGATCTCAGGTTCATGGTATGATTCACTGTTCGGGTGGAGCACAAACAAAAGTTTTAAATTTTGTGGATGATATACACATCGTTAAAGACAATATGTTTGCAGTACCTCCTTTGTTTAAGTTGATAAAAGAGCAAAGTGGAACTTCTTGGGATGAAATGTACAAAGTATTTAATATGGGACACCGTTTTGAATTGTATGTACCTAAGGATATTGCAGAAGAAATTATTGCAATTTCTAAAGAATTTAATGTCGATGCACAAATTATAGGTCGATGTGAAGAAGGAAAAGGGAAAAAACTAACAATCAAAAGTGAGTTTGGTAAATTTGAATACTAAACTAACTTATAATATTTCACGAAAAAGGCCATCTACATATAGATGGCCTTTTTTGTGTGATTAATCATTTAGTTCAAATCCCCATTCTTTTAGGATATTGGGTTCATCCGGATAAACTGTTAATAGAAGATTCCGGATACTCCGGATTTCTTTTGAAATAAATCTTAAATCATTTTCTTTTCTAAATTCACGATAAGAAATGCTTTTTTCTGGTTGTTGATCTTTTAAGGATCGAATGCTGTTAGATTTCTCAACCAATCGATCCATGTTTACAGCGCCATTTAGCAAGCTCTTCTTTTTAGTGGCATTGTGTCGTTCATTAATTTTTACCAATAGACCCAATAATCGGTCTTCGCTTCTAGGGATTCTGACTTTTACCATAAGCTTATTTTTAAGCGTTTACTTTAACTTCAAAAAACAAGACATTCTTACTACTCCGTTGTTTTACGATCCTTGAAAGTAATTGGAGAGGGTAATTTTTCTATTAAAAATTTGGTGCAACTACACTAGCTATAAGTTTCTATTAAATTTAATCATCTTAAGCTAAAATGTAAAGGGGTATCCTGAGTTTTTTTTTATTTAAAATCAAACTAAACATCAAGTATGATCTTTTAAATAACTCTTTATTTGGATAATATTAATTGAAGGTGATATTTGTATAATAAGAGTATTATTACTCCTTTAAAAGAGGTTAAATATTAAAAAGGGGAATCTAAATTGGGAAAGACTTATTTAAAATGATTTAATTTTTCTAATTTTGTCCAAAATTTAGAAGTCTGAATATGAGCAATAATGTGTTACTCGATAAATTAGAAGGCGTCCTTATCCGCTTTAAAGAGGTTGGTCAATTGATTACCGACCCTGAAGTGATGAGTGATATGAAGAGGTACGTAAAATTAAGTAAGGAATATAAAGAGCTTGAAGGTGTTTCTGATGCTGCAAAAGAATTTAGAAATACGCTTGATAGGATAGCTGAATCAAAAGACATCTTAAGTAACGAATCTGATGAGGAGTTACGTGAGATGGCAAAAATGGAATTGGATGAGTTAGAAGTAAAACTTCCAGATATGGAGCAAAATATAAAATTGCTTCTTGTTCCTGCCGATCCAGAAGATTCAAAAAATGCTATTCTTGAAGTTCGAGCTGGTGCTGGTGGCGATGAGGCTAGTATTTTTGCTGGTGATTTGGCAAGAATGTACACAAAATTTTGTGAATCTAAAGGTTGGAAGATTTCAATTTCAAGTATTAGTGAAGGAACATCTGGTGGTTACAAGGAAATTGTAATGAATGTATCAGGTGCGGGTGTGTATGGTATTTTGAAATATGAATCAGGTGTGCATC
>JADGFH010000580.1 GCA_016743925.1 Labilibaculum sp. | reverse complement strand
TCTTTATATTGAGATGGCTAAACAAAAAAATTATCCAGAAGCTATTAATGGTTGGAGATACGTTTATAATAATGCTCCTGCATATCAAAAATCTACATACATCTACGGTGTGAAGATTATGAAGGGCATGCTTGCTAAAACAAAAAATCCTAAATACTTGGATTCTTTGATGATGGTATACGATCAGAGAATTAAATATTTCGGTAATGATCGCAAATATCCTACAGGTTATCTTCTTGGAAAAAAAGGTGGCGATTTGTTCGCTATGAAAAAGAAAAGTATACCAGCAGTTAAAGAAGCTTATGGTATTTTGAAAAAATCCATTGAACTACAGGGGTTAAAATCAACACCTAAAGTAATTGCCAACACAATGGAGGCATCTAAAATATTGGTTAAAAACAATGAAATTGAGGCAGAAGAAGTAATTGACAATTATCTATTATATATGGATATGGCGAAAAAGCAAATGGATGCTGAGCCAAATGAAAAGAAAAAAGAAAATATTGATAATGCGCGTAAAAACGTTGAGAAAATTTTCTTTGCTGCTGGTGTTGCCGATTGCGAAACTTTAAGTAATATCTTTACTCCTAAGTTTCAAGCTAACAAAGACGACATGAAGTTGATCAACAAGATTCTACGTATGTTGAACCGTCAGGAATGTGAAGATGGTGCTTTGTATGCAATGGTAGCTGAAAGAAAATACGAGTTGGATCCAAACGCAGATGCTGCACACAACTTGGCAAAAATGTTTATCAAGAAAAAAGAATTTTCTAAGAGTAAGGGTTACCTAGAACAAGCGCTTAATTTAGAAGAAGATGCTGATATTAAAGCTGATTTACATTATAAATTAGCAGGTATCAACTTTTTCAATAAAAACTATAGTGGTGTTAAATCTCATGCTTTAAAAGCTGCAGCATTAAGACCAAATTGGGGAAATCCTTATATGTTAATTGGTAAAGCATACGCATCATATAGCAGTAAATATGGTTCTACCAAACTAGAAAAATCAGCTGTATTTTGGGTTGCTGTTGACAAATTCATTAAAGCAAAAGCAATAGATCCTGAATGTGCTGAAGAAGCTCGTGGTTTAATTAACGATTACTCAAGACACTTCCCAAGAAAAGAGGATGCTTTCTTCGAAGGAATTAAGCAAGGTGATACTTATAAAATAGGTTCTTGGATTAATGAGTCAACCAAAGCAAGATTAACAGAATAGAACATTGAAAAATATCAACAAAATTATCAAAAGCATTGTAGTCCTTTTTGGGATTACAATGCTTTTGTCTTGTGAGAACAGTATCAAAGAGGTTCAAGATGCCACAAGCAAAGAAGACACACCTGAAATGTCAGGTGAAGGAGTAGAATTTATCTATACCGATTCAACCAGAATTGTACATCGTGCATTTGCAGTCGAATTTACCCAAATTACAACAGAAGGTAAGGCTTATGATGAATTTCCTAAAGGAGGAAAATTAATTTCCTATGATGAAGATGGTACAGTAGCTGGACAAATTGAAGCCAAATATGCTAAACATCTTGTTTCTGATCAATTATGGGAATTACGAAACGATGTTGTTGCTCTTAGTGATGATGGAAAAACAATCAATACTGAATTAATGTATTGGGATCAGAAAAAAGGTGAAATTTACTCTGATCAATATGTGCGAATTACTGATAAAGATGGTCAAGTATTGGAAGGAAATAGTTTTTCTTCAGATGAGAAAATGGATGCGATTATATTGAAAAAAGTTTCAGGTGAAGTATATTTAAATGACGAAACAGAACAATAAAATAAAATTCGTATTACATTGCATTTAAAATCATTTATAGCGTGAAACAAAAACTACCTTTTATTTTAGAAATTATTTGGTTTGTAGTAATGATTGTAGCTCTTGCTGCCGCAATACACAGAACTATAGAATCAGGTTTTTCTAATAACATTTTGCTTTATGTTATCGCTCTTATTGCATTATTAATGTTTGCAAGTAGAAGGTACATAAGAAAATTACAAGAGAAAAACCAATCTCAGAAATAAATGAATGACCTGATCATCATTTTTAGCATGCTGGCCTTGTCTGCTTTCTTTTCTGGAATGGAAATTGCTTTTATTGCGGCAAACAAGTTACGTATGGAATTGGATCGAAACAAAAATACTGTTTCGGCTAGGATTATTTCAATTTTTTCCCGATACCCAGGACACTACATTAGCACTATGCTGGTAGGAAATAACATTGCCTTGGTAATTTATGGTATTGTTATGGCAAAAATGTTAGAACCATCCATTGCTTTATGGGTCGATTCGGAATCGCTAATTTTAGCCATACAAACACTTATTTCGACTATTTTAATTCTGGTTACAGCTGAATTTATACCTAAAACTCTTTTTCGAATTAATCCGAATTTGGCATTAAATCTTTTTGCACTTCCGGTGATGTTTTTTTACATTATCTTTTATCCCGTTACCTCTTTCACCATCTTTTTATCGAAGAATATTATCTATAAGGTCTTCAAAACAAAAATAAGTGAAGACGAAGAAACCCGAGCTTTTGGAAAAGTAGACTTGGATCATTTGGTTCAAGAAGGACAAGAAACAAAGACTATTGCAGAAGACGATCTTCATGACATCAAGATCTTCCGAAATGCGCTTGATTTTTCTAAGGTTAAATTACGGGAATGCATGGTTCCCCGTAATGAAATTGAGGCGATGGAAATAACTGGCGAAATGGAGGAGTTAACCCAGCGCTTAATCGAAACCGGCTATTCCAGAATTCTAATTTACAAAGAATCCATCGATAATATTATTGGTTACGTTCACTCTTCGGTTATTTTTAAAAATCCGCAAAGTATTAAATCTGCTTTAAGCAGTATAATTATTGTTCCTGAAACAATGGCCGCACATAAATTATTAAACCTTTTTACTCGTCAACAAAAAAGTGTTGCTGTTGTTGTTGATGAGTTTGGTGGCACTGGAGGTATGGTTACTATCGAAGACATTATGGAAGAGATATTTGGCGAGATAGAAGATGAACATGATAATATTGATTTAGAGGAAGAAAAAATATCAGATACTGAATACATTTTATCAGGACGATTGGAAATAGACTATCTAAACGATAAATATGCACTAAATCTGCCCGAATCGGAAGATTTCGAAACATTAAATGGGTATTTGCTATTTGCCCATGAAAGTATTCCTAAATACAATGAAACCATTCGTATTGAAAATTTCAATTTTAAAATAATGGAAGTTAGCAATACAAGGGTTGACAAAATCCGCTTAACAATTCTTGAATAAATCTTCATTTTAACACTCCAGAAACTCAAGAAGGGTCTCACTATTTATATCAATAACAAATACGCTTTTCGGTAGTTTATTTCTATGAATATGAAGGTAAAACCCTTTCTTATCAGTTATTAACTGAACTGGTTCTCAATCTCTTCTTATTTTACTATAAAACCTATCAATCCTAATGAAATAAAAAGCGATCATTTCCCATTTTTTTGTATATTCGTAGCCTAATTAAGAATATTTAAATCTTTTTCGATGGCAACATTACAAAAAATAAGAAATCGTGGTGTTTTAATAGGAATCATTATTGGTGGAGCTCTTCTTGCATTTATTGCAGGAGATGCGCTGAAATCAGGTGGTTCTTTATTGACAAACTCACGAAATGAGATGGCAGAGATTGCTGGGGAATCAGTTAATTATCGTGATTTCCAAAACCGATTCAATCATAGTCTTGAGGTTAACAAACTCATGTCTGGACAGAGTTCAATTCCATCGGAGCAGGTCGAACGTTTAAGAGAGCAGGTTTGGCAACAAATGGTGCAAGAATTTGTAATGAGTCGCGAATATGATGAGTTAGGAATTACAATTTCTTCGGACGAGTTATTTGACATGGTTCAAGGTCGTAATATCGATCCAACAATTCGTCAGATTTTCCAAAACGAAAACGGACTTGTTGATAAAGATCAAGTAAGAGCAACACTTAAGCAATTAATTGCAGCTCCTGCTGGAAGTCCTCAAAAAACTCAATGGTTAAGCATTGAAGAAACGATGAGTACTCAAAGAACATTAGCTAAATACAACTCTTTAGTTCAAAAAGGTCTTTACATGCCAAGTGCAATGATTAAAGAAATGGCGACTAAGGGGAGTAAAAAAGTTGATTTCAACTATATCGTAAAAAGTTATAATCTTATTCCTGATAGTACAATTACTGTTAATGAATCAGAAATTAGAGAATATTATAACAATCATCAAGATTTATTCAAGCAAAGCGAGTCAAGAAAAATTGACTATGTTACTTTTGACATTGAGCCTTCTACTGAAGATTATAAAGCAACAGAAAAATGGATTGCTGAC
>JADGFH010000579.1 GCA_016743925.1 Labilibaculum sp. | reverse complement strand
ATTTACAGGACAAATTAAAGTACACGTTCCACAATAAATACAATCGTTATGAAGAATTTGCGCGGAATTATTAACCACCTTGATGGCCTTTAATTTACATTCTCTAATACACTTGTAACAATCCTGACAATCATTCTGTTCGGTGTATACCGGCTTAAAAACATCCATATAATTTCCATCAATTTATTCTAGCCTGTACAAAAAGGCTCTTTAATTTTCAACCATACAAATCTCAGAATTTAAGTTTTAGATAGAGGATTTCTAAGGCTATTCTAGAACACATACGATCAATTAATAGACATTTTAAATAAGGCATAAATACATCAATCTAATTCCTTGCTTTAAATGCGTTATAAGCATCCAATTACGTACATATACTGTTCATTTTCGTGCGCATTTACAACAAATATAAACATCTAGAGAATTCGTAAAATTCTAAGTAGGTGACACTTCTAACAAATGGCGTAATACTTGCTTCATTTATGCTTGTGAACGTTTTGATTTACAAGCTTAAAAGTCTGAAATAACAGATACCTAAATCAAAATGCACGCCCCTATAACAATGAAATATCTAAAATCAAATAAACCATGAAAACAACTAAGCTTAACTTTTGCATTATTGTAATCTTATTTATTTTTCAGATTCCATTTGCCAATGCACAAGAATCTTCCTCTAAAGAATGGAATCAATTTAGAGGTATGAATAGAAATGGAGCTGTTGATGAAGAGCTTAAACTAAATCAAATTCCTACTACTGGTCCAAAATTACTCTGGAAGAAAAAATTAAGCGATGGATTCTCCGAAATTACGATCTCAAATAACCGTCTATATACAATGATTAGCGAAAAACAAGACAGTATTTCTGGTTCTGAATTCATTGCTGCCTATGATGCTAAAACAGGCAAGCAAATTTGGAAAAGTAAAGTGGACTCCCTGTTCTTTGACCAATTTGGTAATGGACCAAGATCTACTCCAGCTATTGATAAAGATCGTATCTACAGCCTTAGTAGTTACGGCAAGCTAACATCCTGTCATCGTAAAGATGGAAAAATTGACTGGCAAGTTGATTTCGTTAAAGATTTTAATAGTACAACCCCTCGTTGGGGATTCAGTTCATCTCCTGTAATCATAGATAATAACCTAATAGTAGAAGTTGGTGGAAGTGAAGCAAAAGCATTCATCAGTTTCGATAAAAATACGGGTGATGTACTTTGGAAAAGCGGCACCGGTATTGCTGGCTATAGTTCACCTGCAATAGCAGATGTGGATGGCGTTAAAAATATTATTTTTGTAAATTCAGGTAAGCTTTACGCCTTAAATACTCAAGGCGATACAATTTGGACAAATACCTCTAAATTTGCGAATACAATGGCGATGCCAGTCGTTTTTAACGACAGTAAAATATTCTTATCCTCCGTCCGAAGTACTGGATTTATTGTATACGATATCAAAGAAAATAAACCAACAGAAATTATTCGTGGTTCAAGTATGAAAAATGATTACTCTTCATCGGTTTATCACGATGGTTGTATTTATGGATTTCATGTTGCAGCTCTTCAATGTGTTTCTTTAGAAACTGGTGAAAAAAAATGGACAAAAAGAGGATTTGGAAAAGGCAGTTTAATTCGTGTAAACGATCAACTTTTAGTCTTATCCGACAAGGGTAAAGTAATACAAGTAGAAGCAACACCAAATGCTTATACCGAAATGGGAAGCTTCCAAGCCATCAAAGGAAAATCATGGACAGCACCATCTTTCTCAGGAGGAAAACTTTACCTTAGAAACCTAAGCGAAATGGCTTGCTACGATTTAGCAAATTAAACCAAATCATTATCACAAAAACTTGACTTTTACTATTAAATGAAAATACTCATGAAACTAAGAAATATTCAATTCCTACTTGTCGTGATTTCTCTCTGTATTCCTTCTATTCTTTTTGCTCAAACAGCTGAGGAGATAATTGCAAAACACATTGAGGCACATGGAGGCGCAGCCAATTGGAATAAAATAGAATCGATTAAAACAACAGGTACCTTCTCTGCTTTTAGTCTTGAAAAAGATTATATGGCATTTAAAACCAAGAAAGGAGCTTACTATGCCGACTTTCATTTGGGAGAACAACGCTTAATAGAGGCATACAATGGAAAAAAAGGTTGGACTATTGATCCATGGCAAGAGATCCTTTACGCAAGAAATATCAGTTCAAAAGAAACAGATGTTTTCGAACAAAAGGCCGTATTCTTCACTCCTTTCCTTAACTATAAAGAAAAAGGATACAGTGTTGAATTTATTGGGAAACAAGATATAGATGGAACAGAAACTTTTGCGTTAAAATTAAACAAAGCAAACGGAACCACTCAAACATGGTATTTAGATGCAAGCACCTATTTAGAATACAAATGTGAAGTGCCATGGGTCGATTTCGCAATGCCACTACAAGCAGAAATCTATTTTGATGATTTTAGAACCGTAGAAGGTGTTGTTATAGCTTTCTATACGGAACGATTCTTTTGGCAAAGAGATCGAATTATTCAACTGGCGAAAGTGGAAATCAATCCAGATTTTGATAGAAATTTAATGAACATGCCTAGAAGAAAAGAAATTTCTAAACTTGATTTTCTTAAGGGTGAGTGGGATGTAAAAATGGAATTCGCTGGCCCAAGAGGGGAATTGCGCGAAATGGGAACAACGGAATCTAAAATTAGTTATGCTGCAACTAATATGTTGCAAGAAGAAATGAATTACGAAAGAATTTTCCCAATAGGGATCAATGTTCGTTTCACCTATAATTCAGATCTAAAAGCTTATCAAATTTCTGCATTTAACGATTTTACATCAAACATAGAGATATTACAAGGGAACTTTACGGATAAAACCTTGATATTAAATGACACCGCGGTGAGCTTTACCGATGATAAAAACCCAAAGAAAATGTGTAAACAATTCTCTTATACAATACTAGATGACAATAGCTTTTCTGTAGAAAACAAGCTTACACAAGATGGAGGCAAAACATGGAAACTAAGTGCTAGGTTCACCTATACACGTAAAGCTGAAACTGCAATTACACTAAAATAATTAGTTTTAAGCATATACAATTGCGCCCCAAACCTATTTAGATTTGGGGCGCACCTTTTAAACAATATTCAGATATTTGGCTTTTGATTATTAGAAATAATAAACTCCGAAACCAATTGATTTCGGAGTTTAGAGTTTTACTCGATTTACCAAAAAAGAATAAATCTCGGAGCTTCTTTATAACTCTGAGGCGGTAGCCTCTTCTTCTTTCTTATCTGTTGGTGTTGCCACCGGAAACTTAAACCACTTTATCATTTCTTCGTTTCCATCATAAATAAATTTTGCGGCCTTCATATATTTTGCCAGTTTGTCGTGCAGAGAATTTAAGGCAACAACTCTTTGATCGGTTGCACGTCCTCTTTCCACCATACTTTTCGTTTGCTCATCCATCAAATTTTTAAGCGAACTTTTATGATCTTCTATTTGTGTAAAAGTTTCCTCAGTCCAATTTTTTGCTAATAAATCTTCCTTATGCAAATTGGTCATAAACTGGAAGTCACTATAAAACATATACATGTTTCTGGCAGATTTACGTGCTTCATCGTAGTCGTTAAAACCAAACTGATTCCAAATGTTTTTATCATCTGGGAATGCCATTTCAATATCGAACTTACAGCGCTGATAAAACTTACCTGTCTCCTCTAATTTAAGTTTAATGTTATTTGTTGATTTTGCTTGCATATCAACATACACCTTGTCGGATGGAATCGCATCAGCATTCTGAAACAATATCTTCATTGCACTTAATGTTTCAGGTGTAAAATGATTCGAAAACGCCATAAATTTAGCATGTTCATCCCCGATTAAGGTAATCGATTGACTTGAAAAACTAATAAAAACTGCATCTGAACAGTTATAAACTCTTGTTGTTGCTGCCATGTTTATAAATAATTTTAAGTAATACAAACTCCGAATTGAAACTACAGCTTTAATTTATTATGTGCAAGTTATTACATCCTTTTCTTTTTAACATTAAATGAGATGCCCTATTCAAAACAACACACCTACACCTCTTTATATCAACACCTATTCACAGCCAATCCCTTTGAGTCACCATAAAACAGTGGTATTAATTCATTTTTAAAATTAAAACAAAACATTTATTTTATGATGCAATATAATCAACTGATAAATAACCACGAACGTGGATTATTACGGCACACAATATTGCTTAAGCTTAACAACAGAATAATAATACTTCCCTTTAGCTTCCAGCTATTAGTTTGCCAAATATTACAATAGCACATTTAGTAGGGGTATGTTCAAAACTTTGTGTCACTGGCTATTTAC
>JADGFH010000578.1 GCA_016743925.1 Labilibaculum sp. | reverse complement strand
ACTGTGCATAGTGTACACACTATACACTGTACATATTGTACAGTGTAAATTGTATTCGGTTTAATTAAGAAAAATTATTTGGTAATAAATTACTTTGGAGACATCGTTCAGATAATTCTAAAAATGATTTTTCCCTTGATGAATTAGAATCTGGATATATATACTTCAGTAAACCAGAAGAACTAAATGACCCGTATGACTGTTCCTTTGGACTTCTGAAAACTAAGATTAGTAAGGAAAACCAAATCAAATACTTTCAATCTAGAAATCAAGGCATAAATCGTTCAGAACGTAGAGCACAAGCTAAAATAATAGTTAAAGAAAATGGAAATGAAATTTTTGAAAATGCAGATAAAAAGATGCTAGAAAATATTGGTGTTGCTTCTTTTACTATTAATTGTGGAAATTTAATGATGTGGTCGCATTATTCTAATTTTCACAAAGGAATTTGTCTTGGATTTAACCAACAGGTGGATTTAGAATATTTTGCATCCTTTCCTATGAATTATCTTGAATATCCAGAGGAATACAAGCCATATGAATATGATTCAACAGATGAAGATGATCATACTAGAGCGTTGCAACATTTTGTAAAGACCAAAACATTTCTTTGGAAAAACGAAAATGAATTAAGAATAATTCGTCAAAATAGTGGAAAAATGAACTTTCCAGAAAAATCCCTAGAATTTGTTGTACTTGGGATTGAAATTACTCCTGACTTTCAAGAAAAAGTATTGGAAGCGATATCAAAAAATGGTAATTATAGCAATCTAAGAATTTTGAAATTGTCCCCAAGTGAAGAAAATATATTTGGCTTGAACTTTAAAGAAATACAGCCGCTAACAAAAGCTAAATTTCATGGGCGGTGATGAGCTATTTGGAAGTTTAGTACAATTAAGAAACACCAGCAAGCCACCTAGATTTGGTTTGCAAAAAATATAAACAAATTTATGCGGCTTGCTTCCGCGCGGTTTGAAAGGTTGGTTCTTGAAATCGCCCACGCAACTTAGCAAGCCCGTTGTAGGGCATTTGAAAAAAAGACAATGAAGTACAAGAATTATAAATCAGCAATTCACAATTTCACTCACTCGTTCATTAGCATTGACTATATGAAAAGTGGACGACTTGCTGTGAATATCTTGATTGACTTGTACAACCTTGGACTTGAAACTAAGACAACATTTGACTTTATCAATAAGACAATTCAACCTGACAAAGCTGAATCCAAGGAGAGCAGACAGTTATTAAACGACTATTTGGATTGGTTACCTGATCACTTTGCAAATCACAACTGTGACTTGACCAAATTGGAGAAACTCGAAATCTCAATATGGACTGACTTTGATAATACTTTGCCATATGAACGAAATCAAAAGGACAGAATCTTCAAAGTTTCGGCTTTAACCAAATGGAAAGCTGATGGTCGAAATGTTGAAATATTAGAAGTAACCCAACCTGAAATAATCCCCAAGAAATTGGTTGGATTGGAGAAAATACCAAGGATGACTGAAATGCTATGAAAAATGAAATCATAAAAGAAATTGTCGTTAATGATCAAAACGAACTATTGCTGAAAGTTATCGGTAATGGAAACTCAATATATCAATACGTTTATCGTGAAGCTGCTGGCGTATATTGGGATGAAAGACAAAAGGCTTTCAAGGGCACACCAATTAAGGAATGGACGATTTCTAAATGGTTTATACACATTAAGGACATAGTGAAATCAGTATTGAATGTAGAGTTGACAATAGATAAAAATGTAAGTTGGGAAAACATTCCAGACGAAGAAAAAATAAAGATTAAAAACGCCCTACAACAAAAGCTAAATTTCATGGGCGTTGACTAGCCACTTGAAAGCTTAGTTCAATTAAGAAACACCAGCAAGCCAACTAAATTGGTTTGCTGGAAAATATAAACAAATATATGCGGCTTGCTTCCGCGCGGTTTGAAAGGGAGATTCTTTAAAATCGCCCACGAAAACTTAGCAAGACCGTCGGACTGTCTAAAAAGTAAAACTTTACAGTAATATATTTAGGTAGTTGTCTTTGAAAATGAAGAAATATCAGAATCTAAGCGAGTTGCTTTAGGTTATTGGACAGACTGCCGTTGTATGCCATTTAAAAAGCACCTATGAGAAATAGATATCTTCTTTTGTTTTTGATTCTAATTCCCTTCATTGTAAGCGGGCAAAAGATTGGTACTGAAAGAATCGATGAATCAAAAATTAAAACTTGGGTGCCCAAATTTACTTTTGAATATCAATCCATATATCAATTTGGAGATTCTGAAATGGAATCTGAACTGATTCTAATATTTGGAATTGAGAATGATTACGCTCAACTTAAAACAGGAAGTTGGTCCGATGATAGCAAATCATGGATTTGGCATTGGGAGAACTTCAAAAATGTCCGAATTGAAGGAAGTAAATTCTATTCAAATAAGACAAATGGAGAATTTGTGATATATGAATCCAACGAACACATCAAAGGATTGAAAGTATATGAATCATGGAGTCCTTTAATGGATAAAGGAGAATTTGAGATTGGAATTAGGACTAGTTTAATTAATTCCAATTTTCCTGGAAAATATCCACAAGCATCTACGCGAATATTAAGTCAAGAAGAATTAAGCGAAATGACTAAACCCAATTTACAAATCATGCGAAATGAGATATTTGCCCGATATGGTTATAAGTTTAATTTAGGTGGAGAAATCGATTTATATTTCAAAAATCAGGATTGGTATTCTGGACAACACGATAATGTTAATGCCTTTCTAACCAACTTAGAAAAAGAAAACATTAAACTAATACAACGAATTGAAAATAATTAAAATACTATGTTTGAAATAATTGGTTCTTTTATAGACAACTTGATTTTTATTGGTGGTGGGATATTTGTTCTTACACAATTAAAACGGATCAATAAACCCTATATTAAGTGGGTTGCCATTGTGATGATTTTAATGGGGCTGCTTCTTACAGTGATGGACATTAAAGACTTGATGTAAAAAAAACGGCTTATAACAAAAGCTAAATTTCATGGGCGTTGATGAGCAGTTCGAAAGTTTAGTACAATTAAGAAACACCAGCAAGCCACCTAGATTGGTTTGCTGAAAAGTATAAACAAATTTATGCGGCTTGCTTTCGCGCGGATTGAAAGGTTAATTCTTTTAAATCGCCCACGCAACTTAGCAAGACCATCGGACTGTCTAAAAAGTAAAAATCAAAGCGAGTTCGTTTAGCTTATTAGACAGACTGCCGTTATGGGTAAATACACAGCTATGAAAATAACAAGTATATTCCTAATAATTTTTCTCTCGCTGACAATTATGGGCTGTACATCAGAGGTTAATATTAATGATCACATTGATAGTAATTCATCGTTAATCTTGAAGATTAATAAAACGAATCTTGGAGTAGGACAAACTTCTTTTGAAAAGAGAGAAATTAAAAGCAATTCTGAGAAATTTAAAAGATTCATTGAATGGGGAATTGAAAATCAAGATAATTGGACAAGCACTCCAGCATCTTATTGTTCAAATGTAGTCATTCTTCAAAACGACTTTCGATTATTATATAATAATGACTTTGTTGTAATTGAATTTACTGTTAAAAATGGGAAAGTGAAACAGTATTCAAAATCAGTAAAAAATGGGGATTTAGATTTTTTGACGGCATTAAACTGGAAAACATTTAAAGATACTGTAGCTAATGAATTTACTTTAATGTTTAAATATTCAGAAAATCGTGTAGTTGAAAGTATTCAAAATGGGAAATGCATTGGTAATAGAATAGAAAATCCTCAAAATGACATAACAAATACAATGGAATGGTGCATTTGGATGCAAGACACAAGTACTTATTCATTTGAACATTTCATTTCTGTAGAAAAATCAAATTTTAATGGAAATATTTCTGAACATAGAGACACAATTACAATTGATAATACAAAGGCATTAATGGTGACTCTAAAAAATTCAAAAAGCAACGCTGCATACAGACGAATGATATATCTTAAAAAACATTCAACTTTATTTGAGATAATTGACAACATTGGTACGAATGATGAATTTGAAAGATTTTATAAAAGCATAGAAATTAGAAAAATAATAAAAGCTAGCTCATAACAAAAGCTAAATTATCACAAGTGTCCAGACGTCTTGAAAGTTTAAAACAGAAATAAATAAAAGCCCCCAACAAATCTTTCCTCTCTCCACAATATCCTTATCAATACATTAAAAAAGTGTTAACTATTTCACATTATCGAACTTGACACATTTGGCAGCTTGTAAAAAAAAGATATTTTACTTAAATTATGTCGTGTTTAGTTATTGGAAACATTTCTATGTTGGCTCATAATAGTGCTAAAAC
>JADGFH010000577.1 GCA_016743925.1 Labilibaculum sp. | reverse complement strand
ATCGTAAGATTTTTCAAGTTCAGCAATTAATTTATGCCCTTTGTTTGGCTTACATTCGAACAATTGTTTTCTGCGTTCGTTGTAAAACTGATGTACCAAGTTTGGATTATTTGCCCATGCTGTAGGACTAGCAACTTCCATTATATCATATTCATTCCAAAGTCCTCCCATATCACGAAAAGTGCGAATGCCACTTTCAGCACTCATTCCAGCCCCACTTAATACAACCATTTTTTTCATATCCTTTCTAAACTGATTTTAATTTGCAATTCGTTTAAAGTCTTTTAGTAAAAAATGATCTGTTTGTTTCTTTTTCACCATATGATAATCGAAATAGTAAAACTTTCCATCGTCGGCACCAATTAAAGTTTTAATACATCTGGCCTTGTGTTTGGTATGTTCGGGACCCACTTTATGCAGAAAAACTACATCATCATTTTGATTTGTTATCGCTGCTTCAATTTCCTCTTTACTTACAATTTTCACTTTGCCAGGATATACTTTTCTGATCTTAGAAATTGAATTCGCTTCTTTTTGCAGCTCCTCTTGCAGTAAGTACAAAGTTTTGCCTTTTATTTTAACGTTATTCTTGTTGTAATATTTTAATACGTTTTCAGAGATTATTTCAGGATGCTTCGTAACCAAATCAACATGATTCTGCACAAAACGAATTAAAGAGGCCATTTTATATAAATAGCGATCTTCATCAATGTTAAGATAGGAAAGAGGGATTGAGCATAAATCAGTCATGCTTGCCAAATCTTTGGCCGGCCCACCTAAAAGCAAACTTAAAAAGTGATACCTCGCATTGGTTTTGTCTTTATTAAAAGTAACCGTACTTGTAATTAAAAAAGAATATTGAGAATCAGATTTCTTCTTTTTAAACTCATCATAGGATATAAAAGCATAGTCAGTCAAATGCCAGTTTTTCTTTATGAGCTCTTTAATTTTAAAATTATATCCCGAAAGGGGACTTCCTTCTATTACAACTAAGGTTTTACTTTTATGAAATTGCTTGTAATCATTAGCTGTAGGTAATTGTTCTTGCGAGTACGATTGTACACCAATAAAGATCAGTAATAAGCTAAGTATTGTTTTATACATCATTTTGTCTTTTGCGCTCAATAACTTGATTGTGTGAGTAATTAATAATTAAAGATTGAAATTAGTCATTTTATTATGTCATTCAAAATGGGAGGGAATTCTAATCTTCGTTAAAATTAATTTAGAAAGTAGTGATCTTGTGCTGATTGTAAATTTGAAAACCATCAATTCTTTAAAAACTGAAAAACTACTAATTTATATCAAACTTGTTTCCTATTTTTGTTCACATGATTGATCAGTCAACAGTTGCTAGAATTTTTGATTCTTCAGAAATTTCAGAAGTCGTATCCGATTTTGTTACCCTTAAAAAAAGGGGTGTTAACTTTTTGGGTTTGTGTCCTTTTCATAACGAAAAGACACCCTCTTTTACGGTTTCTCCTGCCAAAGGAATTTACAAATGCTTTGGTTGTGGAAAAGGTGGAAATTCGGTTAATTTTATAATGGAACATGAGCACCTCGATTATGTTGGTGCCTTAAAATATCTTGCAAAAAAATATCATATCGAAGTTGTTGAAAAGGAATTGTCGCCCGAGCAGGAAAGACAAAAGAACGACAGAGAAAGTATGATGATTGTAAATTCTTTTGCGCAGAAATCTTTTACAGATAATTTGCATACCAACCCACAAGGAATTGCTGTTGGTATGGGATATATGCGCGAGCGTGGATTTAGAGATGATATTATTAAAAAATTTCAAGTAGGTTATTGCTTGGAAGCTTGGGATGCATTTTCGAACAGTGCATTAGATAGCGGATATAAAAAGGAATATCTGGTAAAAACGGGACTTAGTATCGATAAAGAGAATCGCTTACTGGATCGCTTTCGCGGAAGAATTATTTTTCCTATTCATGGTATAGCTGGAAGAGTAACAGCATTTGGAGGCCGTATTCTTAAAAAGGATGCGAAGGCAGCTAAGTATTTAAACTCACCCGAATCGGAGATTTATCACAAAAGTCGAATTTTATACGGAATCTTCCAAGCAAAGAAAACTGCTGTTCAGAACGATAAATGTTTCTTGGTTGAAGGTTATACAGATGTTCTTTCATTTCATCAGGCCGGAATAGAGAATGTTGTTGCTTCTTCAGGAACTGCGTTAACAGCCGATCAAATTCGTCTGATTAAAAGATTCACAAATAATATTACCATTATATTCGATGGAGATGCGGCAGGTATAAAAGCATCTCTTCGAGGAATCGATTTGGTTTTGGAACAGGAAGTAAATGTAAAAGTACTTTTATTGCCAGAGGGAGAAGATCCTGATTCATTTTCTAGAACAATGGGCGCAAGTGATTTAATGGCTTATATCGAGAAACATGAAACAGATTTTATTGTTTTTAAAACTAATCTACTTTTAAAGGATGCAAAAGATGATCCGGTTAAAAGAGCAAACCTGATTATAGATATAGTACATTCCATTGCTATTATTCCAGATGGAATTGTAAGAGCAGTTTACGTACGTGAGTGCAGTAATATTCTTAATGTAGATGAAACTGTATTGTACAACGAAATCAATAAAATAATCCATAAAGTAAAGCAAGATACCTGGAAGAAAGATCAGAGATCTAATCTTCCGGAAGATCAATCTCCTCAAACACTAGCAGAAAACTCTGCTTTTCTTCGTTCGGCAAACGAATGTGACCTCGAAGAACGAGCTTTGGTGCGTACCTTACTAAATTTTGGTGGTGAAGTTTTGTTTAGTGAAAAGGACGAAGCAGGCAAAGATGAACAAATGTTGGTTGGAGAATATATTATATCGGAACTGGTGAGTGACGAATTAGAGTCAATTAATCCTTTATATAAGTTGGTGTTTGATCAATATGGCGAAAACCTGAAGAATGATTCTTTTAATTCTAAGACATTTTTTCGAGATCATAGCAACGAAAAAGTAAGCCAATTGGCTGCCGATATTTTAAGTGAACCACATCAATTAAGTGGTTTATGGACAAGAAACGAAAGTGTCATCGAATCAGAAGAGATGAAATTAAAAGAAATTGTGCCTAAACTAGTGAACGAATATAAAGGAAAAAAAGTTCGCTTGCTAATGAAGGAAGTATTGCAAGAAATGCAAAAGGCGCAAGAAACACGAGATTCCGATCGAATGATGGAGCTAATGCAGCAAAAAATGGTCTTGGATAAAATCAAAAATGCCATTTCAAAAGAATTGGGTGGAAGAACTATATCGTAGAATATTATAAAATCGACATAAATGAAAACAGTTTTTATAGAGGGCAATGAACAAATTGAAGAAATAATTCGTTCCTGTGATGTTTGCAACATAGGAGTTATTGATACAGAAAATAGACCTTATGTAGTGCCAATGAATTTTGGCTATCACGATGGATATATTTACCTGCATGGAGCCGATTTTGGGAAGTTAATTGATTGCATGAAAGTGAATCCTGAAGTTTGTATTACTTTTTGCACGCCACCCGAATTAGCTTTTCAGGATGCTCATATTGCATGTAGCTATCGTATGAAGGGAAAAAGTGTTGTCGCTAGAGGGAAAATAGAATTCATTACCGATTACGATCAAAAAGTTGATGCTTTAAATATCACAATGGCGCAGTATACCGATAAGAAATTTACGTACAACTCGCCAGCGGTTAAAAATGTAGAAATCTATCGATTAAAACCAGAAGAGCTTACAGCAAAAGAATTTGGTGCTCCACACGGGCATAACTTTCCTTGGCAAACAAAACGAGATAATAAAGAATCTAAGGAAGATTTATAGATATACTAAGCCTTCTCAATCGAGAGGGCTTTTTTTACAAATCAGATTAAGCTGTTGTCAGGCGTTTCCCTCATTCTTCGGGTCAGGCTTTCCGTTATTACTCCTCGCTCTTATATATAGTATACATTTGTTAATACCGAAAAGGAACTGCTTTTATTCTTATTCAGCTAATTTTAAAAAACGCTGTGGGGTATTCACTACAATCCTTAACGCGACTGTTTTTAATTTTCATCTACTATTTCGTCTTAGTTCTTCTTCAAAGAGCATACTTTATATAGTATCAATTTTTTATTATAGTATTTTAAATAGTTAGGTTTTTAGCTTCAAATCCCCGTTACCCTTATAGAATATGACTTGTAAGAATAAGTTTTTGATTTTATTTTATATTTTTTCGATCAGGTTACTAGGTGTTTAAGTGTTTCCTGAGTAAAAAGGCAAAAAATGGATTTGGAGATGCGGATTTTTATCCTTTATCTTTGCACCGCTTTCAACGGAAGGTGTGCTAGTTTTGAAGGATTGATATTAGATGCGTAATCATCATTTG
>JADGFH010000576.1:4138-4394 GCA_016743925.1 Labilibaculum sp. | reverse complement strand
TTCCTACGACCACCCTACCACTGCCTATAAAATACTACTAAACAACCATTTTATAAATCCACTCTCCGTTGAAAGTGGATGCAAATATAATAGAAGATCATCCATACTTCCAAATGATTTTGAAAGAAAACAGAAATAAAATTACAACAAGCTGATTTACAACAATAAAAAAAAATCACAACAAGTGTTGTGATTAAATTTTCATTCTTTTAAGTAGCTACTTATTAACTATTCTCCAACTACCAGTAATTGTTTT
>JADGFH010000576.1:0-4128 GCA_016743925.1 Labilibaculum sp. | reverse complement strand
CTTGAATCCCCGCAGGTGTTCCAAAACTGAATAGTTTTTTGAGATAATCAAAACGAAAAGCTCGATGCTTACGCGTCGGTAAGTGCTCCTGGTCTCTTAATAAAAATATAATTACAATACAAATAAATGAAAATACCTATCGAGCACTATTTCTGGTGATGGATTGTAAATGTAACCACCATCCTGATCTTTTAAACCAATAATATTGGCTCCTGACCGATCTCTAACATTTAATTCACGTATAGACTTCCCAACAAAACATTCGGCTAATCCCCTACAACTCACCTCTTCTAGTTTCACTCCCTTAGTAGACTGAAGTAAAATATTATCCAAAAATTCAACCACATCTGGTTGTGCAACCAACTTCGCCATCTGCTGCCCACCTATTCGATCCGGCATTATTACATTATCTGCACCAGCTCTTTTCAGTTTATTGTCAGACTGACTTTTCTCTGATCGCGATATGATTTTAATTTTAGAATTCATTTCTCGCGCAGTTAAAACTACATATACATTCTCTGCATCATTTGGGATCGCAGTAATTAATGCTTTAGCCTCTGCAATATTGGCCATATTCAAAACATCCTCTTGAGTTGCATCTCCTTGCACAAACAAAAGCTCTGGCTGTAATCGAATTCTGTCAATTGAACTTTCTTCAGAATCGATCACTACAACATTTTCTCCATGCTCAATCAATTCCAAACAAGCCTGTTTTCCATTTCTTCCAAAACCACAAACGATAACATGTCCTTTCAATTTCTCAATACTTCTCACGATTCTATAGTCTTTTAAATTTCTACGAAAAACTCCATCTAATATAAACCTGGTAATAGCTGAAGCTAAATATCCAAATATCCCAAAACTTACAAAAATTAAAAATATCGTAAACAACTTCCCCGTGTCAGTCATTGGGTGAACTTCCGTAAAACCTACTGTTGTAATGGTTATTACAGTCATATAAAAGGCATCAACTAGAGAATATTCATCATTCAGCAACATATAACCACCAGTACCAACAAAAATGGCAAGAACTAAAAAGAACATAGCAATGCTTAAGCTTCTTATATTTTCCTCCCAAATTTTCTGTTTATTCATACACAATCAGATTAAAATCTAATATACTCAATAAAGCCTAACTAATACAAAGCAAGCATCATCTTTTTACACTGGAAAATTAACATTTACATTTCGAATAATTCTGTTTCCAAACTCGCACTGCAAACAACTGAAATAATCACAATAATCTGTTTTTAATTGTAGTAAAGCTTGAGACTGATAAGCCGTTTTAACCTCGACCCCACATTCCTGCCATTTTTTTATTATTGCATTTTTCTCACTTGGGAGCTGAGAAAGAAGATTGCACGCTTTATCTTTTACTTTTTGAGCATCTTGATGTCTTCCATAAAGAAACAAAAGAGGAACAATGCAATTAATAATTAAAGCATCGATCCCTGCTTTCCCTATATTTTTTTTCTTTTCAGTAGATTTCGTCCCAAACTGATAATGCGTAGTCCAATAATCTGACGCTTCACATTTTAATAAATTTGAAATATCAGTAATACTATCTGCTTTAATAAATTTAGAAAATAAAGATTCCGATTGATGAACCAAAGAAGCAAATTGAGCAATTCTTACTGTTGGAAAATTAGGTGGGCGCAAGCGCAACCATTTCCAACGACTAGAAGCAATAGGCTCTAATTGAAATTTATGAGCTAAAAACCGATACTCCTTTCTTAATCTATCGAGATAATCATCATCACAAACGTACTTTTCTAATAAACCAGATTGCCCAAACAGCATCGCTTCCAATTGAAAAAGTGAGTTTTTTTGCTTAGCCAGAAACTTTAGTGGAATCGACCTTGCTAATTGCTGAAATGGATCTGCATTTACTCTCATACCAAAGTACCGAGCCAAAACCTGATATAATGTTTCTTCCCAGGAGTTATTGTTCTGAATTAAAATCTTCTCAATCTCTAATGCTTTTCGCTCCAATCTTTCTGTCAACATTCGATCGAGCCAATTGTTCACAAAAAATTTCTCAACGTTTTTAAATTCATCAAAACAGGGTATCCATCTCTGGGAAGACATCAATATTTGATAATTATTTAATAAATCGGGCGTAAACTGAAGTTGCAAACAAGGAATTTCTCTATCGTTATTCAAAACAACACTAGCATCATCTTCTAAAACGACATGTAAAATCACATTATCGTAGGCTGAATCGGAATCATGTCCATGTTGATACCAGGATGATGATTTTAAATGTATTTCTACATTCCCAGCCCAAAGGACATTGTCTAATTTAATCCTGGCATCAAAAAAATCTGGCCCAGAATCAAAATTTTGTCTTCCAACATCAATAATATCAATTTCATTACCTTTTGTGGAGAATTGCTTTGATTTGGAAAATAGATTTTGCTTCCAGATAAACTGTAAAAAATCTTCATTCATTGGATCGATCTTATTTCGTAACGATCTAATTTAACCAATTATCACTTATTTATCAATAAAAAAGGCGGTAATTAAATAATTACCGCCTTCGTATATTTCTAAACTTAATTTAGATTAGCTCTTTATCTTTTAATAGCAATTCCATTTCCTGTTGTAGTTCTTCAGCTTTCACTTTTGCTACTTGAGCAAACTTCTCTGAAGTATCAGCAAAAATAATTCCTCTTGATGAATTTACTAACAAGCCACAAGAATTATTCATTCCATATTTAGCAACCTCTTGCAAACTTCCTCCTTGTGCACCAACACCAGGAACCAACAAGAAATGATCTGGAGCAATCTTTCGAATATCGCCTAGCATTTCTGCTTTTGTTGCTCCAACCACATACATCATATTCTCTTTCGTTCCCCAATCTTGAGATTTTTCAAGAACTCTTTCGAATAACCGCTGGTTGTTCTGCTCAAAAAATTGCAAATCGAATGCACCTTTATTAGAGGTTAAGGCCAAAAGTATTACCCATTTATTTTTGTACTCTAAAAATGGCGTAACAGAATCTTCGCCCATATAAGGAGCAACTGTTATTGAATCGAAAGGCATATTTTCAAGAAATGCACTGGCATACATTTTTGAAGTATTTCCAATATCTCCTCTTTTTGCATCAGCAATTAAGAAAATATCCGGATAGTTCTCTTTAATATAGTTGACTGTTTTCTCTAAACTAATCCAGCCTTTTGCTCCCAAACATTCGTAAAAAGCAATATTTGGCTTGTATGCAACAGTTACATCTGCTGTAGCATCAACAATTGCTTTGTTGAATTCGAAAATAGGATCTTCTGAATCCAAAAGATGAGAAGGAATTTTCTTCACATCACTATCTAAACCTACACATAGGAAACTTTTCTTTTTCTTTATTTGCTCGAATAACGCCTGATAGTTCATTTTTAGGTTGTTTACTAGTTAATACAAAAAAGGCAGTGGGGATACCACTGCCAATATTATTATAAACCACTTTCTTTAAGTCGTTCTGAATTTTCTTCTATTTGAAGTTTGTCAATCACTTCTTGAATATCTCCATCCATCGTAGCCGACAAATTATACATGGTAAAATTAATACGATGATCGGTTACCCTACCTTGCGGGTAATTATACGTACGAATTTTTGCTGATCGGTCACCAGTGGAAACCATTGTTTTTCGCTTCGATGAAATTTCATCCAAATACTTTTGATGCTCCAAAGCGTAAATACGAGAACGTAGCTCAATCATTGCTTTCGCTAAATTCTTAATTTGCGATTTTTGATCCTGACAAGTAACTACAATTCCGGTAGGATTGTGAGTTAAACGAATCGCAGAATAAGTTGTATTAACCGATTGGCCTCCAGGCCCTGAAGAACAGTAAGTATCTTTTCGGATATCACTTTCTCTTACATCAATATCAAACTCTTCCGCTTCTGGCAATACCGCAACCGAAGCTGCACTTGTATGAACACGTCCTTGCGTTTCTGTTTGAGGAACACGTTGAACACGATGCACACCTGATTCATATTTCAAAATACCATACACACCCGCACCTGATACATTCATTACAATTTCCTTGTAACCACCAGATGTTCCTTCACTAATATTTGAAATTGAAATCTTCCAACCTTTAGACTCACAAAACTTCGTGTACATTCTAGC
>JADGFH010000575.1 GCA_016743925.1 Labilibaculum sp. | reverse complement strand
TCTTTTGTAGTAGCTTTGGTTTCGTTCTACGTTTTGCCTGTTTTTGTCAATTAGATCCTGATGTTCGCTGCGTTGGATAGCCTTACCACATTTAGCTTTTGTTATGGGCTGCACTTTATTCGCAATATTCCTTTATAGCCTCAATTATCATAGGCTTAGTATCTCCAAGCTCATAGCCTTTTCTTAGGTCATTGCAAATTTTCGTTTTCTCCTCAATAGGTATTTCTACATTATTTTTAGAAGCATAGACTGTAACTTCTTTATTCTGGCTCAAGATCCTACCATCTTTGAATTCATATTTTCTGATTCTTACAAATGCTCTATTACTATATGCGTCTTTGTATAAAGGCTCTAATTCTATCGCTTTATCGCAGTCAATAAGAGATTTGTCAAACTTGAAATCATATAAATAAGCTCTGCTCCGATGAAAATACAATTCATTTAGGTTCGGATTCAAGTCGATTGCTTTACTATATTGAATTACAGCTTCCTCATAATTAGCCTTGGCAAACAACTTTTGTCCTTTCGAGAAATATGATTTCACCTTCTTATCAAGGTCTGTTTGTTTTTGTTTACCAGCTTTATATATAGTTTCATGTTTTAAAGTTCCTGTCGAGTAATACCTTCTCCAAACCCCAACTTTTTTGTCATTTTTATATACTCCTTTATAGTCCAATTTTCCATTTGAAAAGTACTTTTCAAACTCCCCATTTTTCACTCCTTTAGAATAATTCCTAGATAGCTTTAAATTACCATCCTTATAGTATGTTTTTCTATGTCCATCATCTATTCCGCCTTTCAAAAAACCTTCATCCTTTTTAAAGCCAGTTAAATAATATTCAAAATATCTTCCCGTATATGGTTTTGAAGAGCCTTTCAAACAGTATTTACCTTCTTTTTTGTAGAATTTATTAGGGAATGTTGGTATTTTCTTTAATTCATCTGACCTTTTTGAATATTCTTTTGTAAAAACAAAAGCAATTTTATCAAAGTCATATATCTCATATTTTCCAAAATCCGCCTTATTGGTCACAACATTTACATAATCAACTAATTCTTCAGGTAGATTACCTTCCTCTTTGGTAAGCTCGTCAAAAATAGGAATTGAATCAACAACAAATAAAACCTTTTCATTCTCTTCTTGTCCGAAAGCTGTAATTGTTATAAATGTCAGAATGTATAATATTAATCGTCTCATTTTTTCCTTTTTGTGTTGCCCATAACGTTTAGTATAAGAAACGTAAGTGATTTCGAAGCACTTACCTGTCAATTTACACTGAGCCAAATTTGCGATTAGACACAAATTTAGTGTTTCAAAATAAACCATCAAATCGCAGTTTTGGCGGAGCCGATTAAATGTACAAATATTTCGTAAACCACTGAACCAATTATGTTTTTTATACATTGTTATGGGCTGATTTTATATGTTTATGAATTTTTCCAACTCACTTTTAATTTCTTCTGGTGACATTCCACTTAGTAAAATACCTTTAATTTTATTAGATACTTCAAATATATCCATTAATCCATCTTGTTTCATTTCTTCAAATGTTTCTTTGAACTCGTTTTCACTTTTGGAAATATTAGAATAAAGCTCTTGGATTTTTTCCTCAGAAGAAAGCATTTGAAATTCATCACTTTCAACGTTTTTCTTCATTTCTTCTTCTTCTTCTGCAGCCTTTTCTTTTTGCTTTGCAAATACATTTCCTAGCCGAGATACTAAAATACCAGAAACAATAGTTCTTATTTGTATCCATATTTCAGATGATATAGACATTCCATTTGCCTCTGCGAGTTTCTCTAAGGAGATTAACATGCCATACGCCAAAACACTTTCAAAGGTCGTTGTTGTTCCTTTTTTAACTAACTCAAATACTGGCGATGATATAGTCTTATTGTATATTGCCTCAATATGCGAAGCTAGTTCATCTTCGCTCTTTATATATTGGTTTATAATGCGCTCCCTATACTTTGCTTGGTTAAGATCAATTGATGTTGAAGGAGAACTAAGCTGAGTAATAAATTTAATAGCAAAATCAGCTGGATTTTTTCCAAAATTAATTATTGTTCCAATATCTTCACTTGCAATTGTCTCAAAACTATTTCCTTTCTCATCCTTATACGACACTGTCGTTTCTGGTGAGAAATAATAATTGAAACCAGAAGGGACATCAATTATTAAACATTTTTTGCCTATAGTAACAAACCATTCAGTTGTTGAAATCGGTTTTACTTGTAATTCACCCTCATTTGATTCTTGAATTGTCTGTAATGTTTTTAATAAGTTTGGTGAAGGACCAATTGAGTTAAAATTCCTATATGACCACTCTGATTTTGAAGTTCTATTATTGGTTAAGTATTTTTGAATTTTTTCGTTGAATTTTAATGCTTTTTCTGCATGTTTTATATCTTTTGTAATCAAATACCTACAAAAACTTAGTCCTTCATTAGCACATAACCAATTTAATTTTGTGCCAATAAAATATTTTGGTATTTCTGTAATATTCTTTTCTGATAAGCCATTTAGTCCACTCCATTTTGCAGCAAAATACGCATCATATATTCTATCTTTATCAGAAACGAGCTTTTTTACTTCTTTTAAATCTTTTTCTGCTTCTGAAAGAACTTCTTCGTCTATGTACATATCTGTCAATACAGGAAAAGAGAAGAAATTACTGAAAATATTTGCCCACAAAATTGCTTTGTTTTTTATGTTTAGTTTTGATGAAGCATATTTTATTGTTGCATCTCTGCTTATTGAACCTAGTGTCAAAAATGTTGTGGATAATTGAAATTTTTGGGAAATGGATAAATCATCTAACATTTTAATCAATGTGGTGGAATTTTGTCCTGTTCTCTCTGAAATCTCTTTTGCAGATGAATCTATATTATTCTTAATTAGAATTTTTATTTGATTATTACTTAAGTGGTCAATTAAAATTCCAAAGTTGGCTAGTTGGCAAATAGACCCTTCGTCAAGGTGACTTACGGCAAACTCAAGAGTTGGTAAAAAAACAGACATATAGGAGTGATAAAATCCAAATAGTTCGTTAAAAGACTTTATTTTTGTAGCCTTCTCAACCATGAAGTTCTCAACTTTTAAAACCTCATCTGTAATTGACACTTTTTTACTTACCTGATTTTCCATAAATATTAGGTTTAAAGTTTATTGCATGTGTATTTGAATTTGCCCATAACGGTTCGTATAAGAAACGTAAGTGATTTCGAAGCTCTTACCTATCAATTTGCACTGAGCCAAATTTGCGTTTTGACACAATTTTACTGTTTTAAAATAAACCGTCAAATCGCAGATTTGGCGGAGCTGATTAAATGCGCCAAAGTTCCGTAAACCAATGAGCCACTTATGTTTTTTATACATTGTTGTGCTTTAGTGCTTTTTAGTTTCTGTAATAAAGTCTTGAATTATTGCTAATTGCTTTTCCTTCTCATCTTTCTCTTCGTAAAAGGTATCAAAATAGTTATCAATCAGTTTTTTGTACTTCCTTTTATTATCCATTTCATAGATTGCCTGCATTAAATCTAAAGAAGTCAAATAATACAAATCATCGTTTAATGTTTTCTCAAGGTTTTTTACGCAATAGTCAAATACATTTTTATTAAATCCGAATTCAGAAACTATTTCAAGCAAATATTCATCTTTTCGTTTTAACGTTTCTCGTGCAAGCAATGATTTTGTCAGTTTTGATTTCGTCGAATCTGTGAATAATGTATCACTAAGATTCCTTAAAACTTTTGTTCCTTCCCATGTCAAGTTTTTACAGCAAGCAAGGTCTATTAGCCAATTAAATTTGAGTTTGGTGTTAATGCTGTCCGTATTCTCTGAAAAATCTAAATACCTTCTTGTAAACTTTATATAATTAGCTACTGCAGAAGTCTTCACGCCAAATCTAGGGTCAGTTTTTCCATAATAACTTTTATAACTGAATTTATTTAAAAACAGAATCAAAGTGTCAGATATATTAAAATCTGGTAGTACATAATAACCACTTGAATGATAAGGAATCAAAATTGTATCAAGTTGTTGATGACCTTTAAGAGTCGTGATTATTTTAATCTTAGCCGTTTTGCTTGCAGAGCCACACCAACATAATCTCTTTTTTCTATTTTCTCTATTCTCTGTTATTATCAGCTGTTGGGTAATTGAATCAGTCTTGAATGTATCAATGACTACTCCATAAACAATGAATTCTGATTTTTCAATCATTGTCATAAGGGGGCGTTCAGGAATCGAAAGTCCAAATGAGTTCCCACTTAAAATTAATAACAATAATATGATGCAGTATTTTCTCATAGCATTAAGCACAACGCTGTTGAAACAACCATATGGTTGTTATTTCTTATATATCTTTCGAAAAGGTGTTGTTATCACACCTTATTGGAG